>JBIIIE010000021.1:0-16830 GCA_044235135.1 Roseomonas sp.
GCCTGCGGCGAATGGAATACGCTGATCGAGGAAACCACCGCCCCGCGCGGCCCCGGCCCCGCCGCCAAAACCGCCGGCGGGCGCCGCGTTGAATTTGTCGGCCTGAAGGGGGATAGCGCCCCCCCGCCGCGCATCGTCACCGGCATTGCGGAGCTTGACCGCGTTTTGGGCGGCGGCTTCGTGCCGGCTTCCGCCGTGCTGGTGGGGGGCGACCCCGGTATCGGCAAATCCACCATATTATTGCAGGCGGCGGCGCGCTTGGCCTCTGCCGGGCGGCGGGTGCTTTACATCTCGGGCGAAGAGGCGGTGGAACAAGTCAGGCTCCGCGCCGCCCGGCTTGGGCTTTCCGATAGCCCGATGGCATTGGCCGCGGCTTCGGCGCTGCGCGATATCGGCGCGAGTTTGGAACAGGAAAGCGACGCCGCGCTGGTGGTGATGGATTCCATCCAGACCGTTTGGCTGGATGCGCTGGATTCCGCACCGGGCACGGTGGCGCAAGTGCGCGCCTGCGCGGCGGAGCTGATACGCTTGGCGAAATCGCGCGGCTTTGCCCTGGTGCTGGTGGGGCATGTGACCAAGGAAGGCACGCTCGCCGGGCCGCGCGTGCTGGAACATATGGTGGATGCGACGCTCTATTTTGAAGGTGATCGGGGCCATCAATTCCGTATTCTGCGGGCGGTGAAGAACCGCTTTGGTGCGACGGATGAGATCGGTGTTTTTGAGATGACCGATCGTGGCCTGGTGGAAGTCGCCAATCCTTCGGCGCTGTTTTTGGCGGAACGGCGGGGTAATGTTTCGGGCTCGGCCGTCTTTGCCGGCATTGAAGGCACTCGGCCTGTGCTGGTCGAAATCCAGGCGCTGCTATCGCCATCCTCAGGCGGGTCACCGCGCCGGCAGGTGGTGGGCTGGGATTCCGGGCGGCTTTCCATGCTGCTCGCGGTGCTGGAAGCGCGGTGCGGGCTGAGCCTTGGCCAGAATGATGTTTATCTGAACATCGCCGGCGGCTTGCGCATCAGCGAACCGGCTGCGGATTTGGCGGTGGCGGCGGCGCTGGTGTCTGCCGCGACAGACCGGCCCACGGATTCCGGCGCAGTGTATTTTGGCGAGGTCGGGCTTTCGGGCGAGGTGCGGCAGGTCTCTCAGGCGGATTCGCGCCTGCGCGAAGCGGCCAAGCTTGGCTTTACCGCCGCCACCCTGCCGCGTCGCATTGCGCGGGGTGGCCGCACCGCGGCGGCGCCGGAGGGTATGGGGCTGAACGAAATCGGTCATTTGGCCGATCTGGTCGCGCGGTTTGCAGAAAAGACCTTGCCGCCAAAGGCCAAGGCGTGACGCGCCCTTCTGCCAGGGCTATAGGGTGCGGCGATGAATTGGGTTGATGCCATTCTGTTGGGGGTGATTGCCCTATCGGCGATCCTCGCCTTTTTCCATGGGCTGGTGCGCGAAGCGCTGGGCGTGGCGGGCTGGGTTGGCGCGGCGGTCGTGGCCCTGCTGGCGCGGAAGGAAGTTCAGCCCTTCCTCGACCCCTATTTCACGCCGCCCTGGCTTGCGGAAGCGATCGGCGCTGGCGTGGTGTTTTTGATCGCGCTGATTGTCTTCAAGCTGATGATCAATGCGGTGGCGGATCGCGTGCAGGATTCCGCGCTGGGCGGCATTGATCGCGTGCTTGGTTTGCTGTTCGGCGCGGCGCGCGGCGCCTTTTTGTTGGTGGTTGCCTATATCGTGGCGGGCCTATTGCTGCCTGGCGAGCGCTGGCCGGAACCGGTGCTGGAAGCCCGCGCCTTGCCGTTGCTCTCACAAGGCGCGCATATGGTGATCGAGGTCATGCCGGCGGAATATCGCCCGCGCCTGAATGAACCACCCTTGCCGCGTTCGCCGACGGTTGAAGAATTGCTGCGCCCCCCCGCGCGCAGCCGAAATTGAGGTTGCCCATGCCGCGTGTCGCACAATTCGATGATGACAAGCCGCATGAGGAATGCGGCGTCTTTGGCGTGTGGAATGGCGGCGATGCCGCAGCACTAACCGCGCTTGGCCTGCATGCGCTGCAGCATCGCGGCCAGGAAGCGGCGGGCATTGTCACACTGGATGAGGCCGGGCTGTTTCATGCCCATAAGGGTCTAGGCCTGGTTGGTGATAATTTCGGTGAGGCGAAGGTTATTGCATCGCTGCGCGGGGCGCATGCGGTGGGGCATAATCGCTACGCCACCACGGGGGAAACCGCGCTCCGCAATGTGCAGCCGCTTTATGCCGATTTTGAATTTGGCGGTTTCGCGGTGGCGCATAATGGCAATTTGACCAATTCCCATGTGCTGAAGCGCGCCCTGGTGCGGCGCGGGTGCCTGTTCCAAAGCACGACGGATTCCGAGGTTTTCATTCATCTGATCGCGATCAGCCTTTATTCCACCGTGATTGATCGGCTGATTGATGCGCTGAAACAGGTGCAGGGCGCCTATTCCCTGGTCGCCTTGCATAATGGCGCGCTGATTGGGGCGAGAGACCCGCTCGGCGTGCGGCCTTTGGTGCTGGGGCGCTTGCCGAATGGCGGGCTGGTCTTGGCATCGGAAACCTGCGCCTTGGATATTGTGGGCGCGGAATTCGTGCGTGATATCGAAGCCGGCGAATTGGTGGTGATTGACGATACCGGGCTTCGCAGCATCAAGCCCTTTGCGCGCACCGATAGTCGTTTCTGCATCTTCGAATATATCTATTTCGCGCGGCCCGACAGTGTCATGGAAGGCACGCCGGTTTATGAAACCCGCAAGCGCATCGGCGCGGAATTGGCGCGCGAAAGCGGCGTGGCTGCGGATTTGATTGTGCCCGTGCCGGATTCCGGTGTGCCGGCGGCGATGGGTTATGCGACGGAATCCGGCATTCCCTTCGAACTTGGCATTATCCGCAACCATTATGTCGGGCGCACCTTCATTGAACCGACGGATCAAATTCGCCATTTGGGCGTGAAGCTGAAACACAGCGCCAATCGCGCCATGATCCAGGGCAAGCGTGTGGTGCTGGTGGATGATTCCATTGTGCGCGGCACGACCAGCCGCAAGATCGTGGAAATGGTGCGTCAGGCGGGGGCGACGGAAGTGCATATGCGCGTCTCCTCCCCGCCCACCACGCATTCCTGCTATTATGGCATTGACACGCCTGAGCGTGCAGACCTGATGGCGGCCAAGCATGATATCGCCGAAATGGCGCGCATCATCGGCGTGGATAGCCTGGCGTTCATTTCGCTTGATGGGCTTTACCGCGCGCTGGGCCAAAAGGGGCGAGATGCGCAGAAACCGCATTTCTGCGATGCCTGCTTCACCGGCGAATATGCAATTCCGCTGACGGATTGGACGGATAATGCGGACCGTCAGCTTTCCCTGCTGCAACCGGCGGGGCAATAATGATGGCGGCTCCTCTGGAAGACCGGGTGGCGCTGATTACGGGTGCGTCACGCGGGATTGGCGCCGCACTTGCCCTGGAATTGGCGAAGCTTGGCGCGCAATGCGTGTTGGTGGCGCGCACCCAGGGCGGGCTTGAAGACGTGGATGATGCGATCCGCGCCGCCGGCGGCAAGCCCGCGACGCTGCTGCCCTTCAATTTGCAGAAGGCAGAAAAAGACATTGACATGATCGGCCCTTCGATCGTGCAGCGCTTCGGCAGGCTGGATATCCTGGTGCATAATGCGGGTGCGCTGAATAAACTCACGCCCGTTGCGCATATTGATCCGCGCGATTGGGCGGAAGTGATGGCGGTGAACCTGACCGCAAGCTGGCGTCTGATCCGCAGTTGCGATCCGCCTTTGCGGGCTTCCGATGCAGGGCGGGCAGTGTTTGTCACCAGCGGGCGGGTGCTGCGCCCACGCGCCTATTGGGGCATGTATGGCGCTTCCAAGGCGGGTATGGAACATCTGGTGATGACCTGGGCGCAGGAGGTGGAGGCCACACCCTTGCGCGTGAACCTGTTTGATCCTGACATTGTCGCGACCAAGATGCGCGCTGCCGCCATGCCTGGGGAGGACCCCTCCACCCTGCCGCAACCCGCTGATGTCGCGCCGGCACTTGCAGCGCTTTGCCTGCCCTCAGAATCGCGCCATGGCGCGCGCATATTGCTCAAGCGGTAGCGGTGTCATGAGGGTTCCGCGCCGGTTGCTGCTAAGCCTGCCGTTGCTCCTGCCCGGCGCGGCCATTGCCCAAACCGCTTCATCCCAGGCCGCGCGCATCTCAGCCGGTAAGGCCGCCATCACCGCCGCCAATGGGGCGCGCTGGGCGGAAGCGGAAACCTATGCCGCCGCTGCCGATCCCTTGGTGGCGAAAATCGTGCTGTGGATGCGATTGACGCATCGCACCGCACCAGCAACCGCGGCGGAACTTGTCGGCTTTTTGCGCGACAATCCGGATTGGCCGCAGGTGGACACCATTGCGCGCCGGGCGGAAGCTGCCTTCGGTGGACCAGCGGATGATGAATTGGTTTTGGTGCATTTCAGCACCTTTCCGCCGCGCAGCCTGGCCGCCGCGCTGCGCCATGCCGAAGCGTTGACGCGCAGCACAAGAACCCAGGCGCAGCCTGGCAATCTGTTGGATATGATGCGGCGCGGGCCGGATAATACGCCAAGATCCAATGTTGAATCCGGACCCAATTTGCAGGGTGAATCCGGCGCCCAGCAGACCCTCCGCCGCGCCTGGGCGGAAGCGCCTGGCGATGCCGCGGCTGAAACCGCCATCATGGCGCAATTCGGCCGGCTACTGACCCAGGAGGATCACCAGCAGCGTTTCGATCGGCTGTTTTTCGCGCGCGATATGCAAGGCGCACAGCGCGCACTTGACCGATTGACCGGCGTAGCGCTGGGTTCGGGTAGAATGCGCATGGCCATTGCCGGAGAGCCGCAACAGACCCAAATCTTGCTTCGACCACTCGACCTTGCCTGGGCTTATGAAAGGGCGCGGCTGTTGCGGCGGCGGGATCAGGATGCCGATGCGGTGGCAAGCTGGATCGTGGCGGAACCCTTCCAGGCAAACATGCCCCCCGAAATCGCGCGGGCGGTTTGGGCGGAACGGCAAATCCTGGCGCGTAAGTTATTGCGATTGAATAACGCCAAGGACGCGCATCGCATCGCGGCTTTTCATGGTCAGCCCATGGGCAGCGAAGGGCGCCTGGAAGCGGAATTTCTGGCAGGGTTCATTGCGCTGCGCTTTCTGAATGATCCTGTTCTGGCGCAGCGACATTTCATAGCGATGGCGCTGGGGACACGTTCGGTCATTTCCCGCGCGCGCGCCTTTTATTGGGAAGGCCGGGCGCTGGCGGCGCGTGGCGCCAATGCCGCCGCGCGCGAACGCTATGCGGCGGCGGCGCAATTGCCGACGGCGTTTTACGGCCAGCTTGCTGCGTTGACCATGGGTGAAAGTCAGGAAAGGCTGGATCAGCGGCTTCGCGCCCTGCAAACGCCGCCGATTGATCAAAGGCGCGCTCAGGAATTCGCGCAGCGCGAATTGGCGCGCGTGGTGACCACGCTGGCAGAGCTGGGGGAGACGCGCCGCACGCGGGTTTTCCTGCTGCGCTTGCAGGCGGTTTCAGCCGATCAGCAAGACAGGTTGCTGACAGCGCGCCTTGCCAATCACATCGGCCGGCCGGATCATGCGGTATGGGTGGCGCGACGTTCGGCGATTGAAGGCGATATCCTGTTGCCGGAAGGCTGGCCCACACCCTTTCGCGTGCCTGTGACATCGCCGGAATCCGCCTTCATCTTTTCGGTCACGCGGCAGGAAAGCAATTTCGATACGGAAGCAGTCAGCAGCGCCAATGCGCGCGGGTTGATGCAATTGCTGCCTTCCACCGCACAGCTTGTCGCGCGCCGGCTTGGCATGAATTTCCGCGTGGAAATGCTGACTGGCGATCCGCAGGCCAATATCAAGCTGGGTGCCGCTTATCTGGAAGAAATGCTCGGGCGTTTTGAAGGATCGCTCGTGATGGCGGCAGGCGCCTATAATGCCGGGCCACGGCGCGTGGATGAATGGCTTGTGACTTATGGCAATCCGCTGCGGGGCGAACGCGATTTGCTGGATTGGATGGAAATGATTCCCTTTGCCGAGACCCGCAATTACGTGCAGCGCATTGTGGAAGGTGCTGTGATTTATCGCGCGCGGCAGAACCCGCCCGCTACTGCGCCGCACCCCATGGCAAGCTGGCTTGCCAGCGCGAGATAGGCGCATGGATCTGCCCATGCTGGTTGCAACAATGGGCGGCATTGGCCGGCTGAAACCAGCGCCTGGTACGTGGGGGTCCTTGATTGTTTTACCTGCGGCCTTGCTGGGGCCAATGCCAGCCTTGTTGCTCGGCATTTTGGTGACGCTGATTGGTTTTTACGCCGTGCGCCAGGTGCTGCGCGAAACCCCAGATCAGGACCCCGGCTGGATTGTGGTGGATGAAGCGGCCGGCATGCTGATTGCGCTGGCGGGCCTGAGCATGACAGCCAGCATATGGGGCGTGCTGATTGCTTTCGGCCTGTTTCGGGTTTTCGATATTTTCAAGCCCTGGCCGATTTCCTGGGCTGATCAGCAAAAAGGTGCGCTTGGCGTGATGCTGGATGATATCGTGGCCGGCGCGCTGGCGGCCTTGGCGCTAATACTGGCGCGCCCCCTTTTGCCGGGAGTGATCTGACCCATGCTGCCCGAAGTCACACTTGATCAGGCGCGCAGCCTGCTCGCGCAGATGGATGCCAAGGGCATGACCTTGGCCACCGCCGAATCCTGCACTGGCGGGCTGATTGCCGCAGCGCTGACGGCGATTGCGGGATCATCTTCCGTGGTGATGGCGGGCTTTGTGACGTATTCGAATGACGCCAAGCAAAAGATGGTTGGTGTGCGCGCCGAAACCCTGGCGGCACATGGCGCGGTCAGTGAAGACGTGGCGCGCGAAATGGCCGAAGGGGCGCGTGAGCGCGCGGGTGTTTCACTCGCCCTTTCCTGCACCGGCATTGCCGGGCCGGGCGGTGCCACGCCGGGCAAGCCCGTGGGCCTGGTGTTCATCGGTTGCGCGCGCGAAGGCGCGCCAACCTTGGTGGAACGCCATGTCTTTCCCGGTGATCGCGCGGCGGTGCGCGCGGCAACCGTGGCGGCGGCGCTTGATCTGGCGCGGCGCAGCGTGGCGGGCGCTTAGAGCAGATCACGTTCAGATGGAATCATCTGAACGGGTGAAGATGCTCGTAAAACAACGACGTAGAGCGGGTTGCGTGAACCGGTGTGAACGCAACATGCTCTAGCCCGGCTTGCGGCGCGGCGATACTGGTCGCAGGATAAGCGCAACACAGAAGAAGTGGGGGAAGGTCAGGGCTTAGGCGCGCTGCGCGCTCAGCCATTCCTCTGCCCGTGCTGTGCGACACCGAATGAGGAGACTTCCCATGGCAGCCCCGCCTTCCGCGCGCCGCGACCGCATCAATCCGGATTTCCCCAAGCTGGTGGAAATGACTCACCAATATGTCTATGGCGATGTCTGGGAACGGCCCCAGCTTTCCAAGCGTGATCGTTCCATGGTGACGATTGCCGCACTTGTGGCGCTGGGCTGGCAGGATCAATTGAACAGCCATATCGCCCGCGGCCTGACCAATGGGCTTTCGCGCGAGGAAATCTCAGAAATCATCACGCATCTTTCGATGTATTCCGGCTGGCCTTCCGCCATGACGGCAGCGCATGTCGCCGTTGATGTTTTTGAAGCACAGGATCAGGCGAAGAAGGGCTGATGCGATGAAAGTAGGGTTTATCGGCCTTGGCACCATGGGTGCGTTCATGGCCGCCAATCTGCAAAAGGCCGGCTATCAATTGGTGGTGCATGATATTCGCCGCGAAGCCGGCGCCAATCGGTTGGCCGCCGGCGCCACCTGGGCGGAAACGCCCAAGGCGGTGGCGGAACAATGTGAGGTGATTTTCACGTCATTGCCTGGCCCTAAGGAAGTGGAGCCGGTGATTTTTGGCCCCGATGGCATTCTGGCCGGGGTGCAAAAAGGTGCCGCCTATTTCGACCTTTCCACCAATTCCCAGGCGCTGATGAAGCGCATGGCGGAAGCACTCGCGACCAAGGGCGCCTATGGTTTTGACGCGCCGGTCAGCGGCGGGCCGAAGGGGGCTGAGACCGGTAAGCTTGCCATTTGGGTTGGTGGCGACAAAGCGGTTTTCGACAAATACAAGAAGGTGCTGGACGCTTTTGGTGACCAGGCCGCCTATATCGGCCCGATTGGCACCGCGACAGTGGCGAAGCTGGTCCACAACATGGCGGGCTATGCGATTCAGACAGCGATGGCCGAGGTGTTTTCCATGGGCGTGAAGGCGGGGATGGACCCGCTCGATCTCTGGAAGGCCGTGCGCCAGGGCGCGCTTGGGCGCAAGCGCACTTTTGATCGCATCACGGATCAATTCCTGGTGGATAAATACGATCCGCCGGCCTTTGCGCTGAAGCTGGCACATAAGGATGTGACTCTGGCGGTGACCATGGGCCGCGAATTGAACGTGCCGATGCGGTTCTGCAATTTGGCACTGGAAGAAATGAATGAGGCGCTGAACCGCGGCTGGGAAAACCTGGATAGTCGCGTGCCCATGAAGCTGCAATTGGAACGCGCGGGCGTTTCCATCAAATGCGATCCGGCGGCGGTGCAAGCGGTGCTTGATGCGGATAAGGCGAAGTAACGCGCGATGAGTTTGCTGATGCAACAGCCGGGGCGGATTGGTCCGCTCCGGATGAAAAACCGGCTCATCATGGCGCCGATGGGCACGAATTTCAGCACCAGCGATGGGATTTCGACGGAACGCGACCGCGCCTATTACGAAGAACGCGCCAAGGGCGGGGTTGCCGCCATCGTGACGGAAGCGATGGCGGTCAGCGCCGGTGGGCGCGCGCATAATAACTCACTCTGGATTTATCATGATCGCTTCATCCCCGGCCTGGCGCGGTTGGTGGAAGGGATCAAGCGGCATGATTGCGTGACGGTAGGGCAGATCAATCATCGCGGCGCGCTGTTGCGGCGCATGGTGTTGAATATGGAACCCGTCGGCCCTTCGCCCTGGCGCAATCCCAATACGGGTGATGAGGTGCGGCCGCTGGAACAGGCGGAGATCACCGAAATCCAGAAGGATTTCATCGCTGCCGCCAGGCGCTTGTGGCAGGCGGGGTATGATGCGGTGGAATTGCACGCCGCCAATGGGTATCTGTTTCATCAATTTCTGACGCAGCGGATCAATAAGCGCACGGATCGCTATGGCGGTTCGCTCGAAAACCGAGCGCGGCTATTATTGGAAACGGTGCATCGGCTGCGCGATGCGCTGCCGGATTTCCCGCTTTGGGTGCGGATTTCCTGCACCGAATATTGCGATGATGGCTATCCGGTTGAGGAGATGGTCGAACTCGCGAAGCTGTTGGAAGCGGCGGGGGTCACGGCGCTCGATCTTTCGGGCGGCACGAATGAAAGCCCGGCGCTATCGCGCTTTTGCATCCAGCCGCCATCCATGCCGCGCCGCACGCTGGAACCCCATGCCAAGCCGATTACCGATGCAGTTACGATCCCGACCATTATCGCCGGGCGTATCTTGTCACCGGAGGATGCTGAGGCAGTGCTGGCCTCGGGTGCGGCGGATTATGTCTCATTGGGTCGCGCGCTGACGGCGGATGCGCATTGGCCGCGCAAGGCGTTTGGCGAAAGCAAGGTCGCCATTCGCGGATGCATTTCCTGCAATGTGTGCTTTGAACGCCTGACGCTTGAACGCGATGTCGCCTGTGTGGTGAACCCGATGCTGGGCACGGAATTGGAAGCGCCGGAGTTTATTGACGGGCCGTTTGCGCCCGCGCCGGTGAAGCAGCGTGTCTTGATTTTGGGTGCGGGCTTGGCGGGCGCCGAAGTGGCGCGGCTGGCCGCGGCGCGCGGGCATCAGGTGGAGATTTGGGAAAAAGCAGCGCGTGCCGGTGGGCAGATTCATCTGGCCGTTGCCGCGCCGGATAAGGAAGAAGTGCGCCCCGCCTGGTCCTGGCGGTGGGATCAGGTGCAGGCGCTTGGCGTGCCGGTGCGGTATGGCGTGGCGGCAAGCGCTGATGTCATCAAGGCTTTCGCGCCGGATCATGTGGTGGTGGCCACCGGCGCCAAGCCGCGCGCGCTGAACCTGCCAGGGGCCGCGCCGCTGCAAGCCTGGGATGTGATTGCGAATCCTGCACTGGTGCCGGATGGCGCGCGGGTTGCGGTGATTGGTGGCGGTATTGTCGGGCTGGAAGTGGCAGATGTGCTGGTGCAGCGCGGCTGTCGCCTCTCCATCCTTGAAGCGCTGCCCGCCATCGCACCCGCCATGGCACGCAATAACCGCACCGATCTGATGATCAGGCTGCGCGAAGTAGGCACAAGCTTCCATACCAAGGTGCGCGATGCGCGTCTTGTCGGCGATATGCTGCATTTCACCGAAGATGGCGCGGCACAAGTGCTTACCGGCGTGACCCATGTGATTGCCGCGATTGGCGCACTGCCTAATCTTGATGCGCTTGCGGCGGTGGAAGCAAGCGGCATTCCCTTCACGCTTGTCGGTGATGCCAATCAACCCGGCGATTTTCTTTCCGTTCTGCGCGATGCCTCCATGGTTGGCCTTGCGCTTGGCATGCAGCCTTTACGACAGGAGCATATGGCATGACTGAACCCGAATACCGCGTCTATGCGCTGCGCTATGCCATGCGCGATGCCAAGCGCACCGAACATTTCATTGGCGGCGACCCGCATGATGCGCCGATGCCGATGGATTACTTCGTTTGGGCGGCAGTGAATGAAGACCGCGCCGTGATCATTGATACCGGCTTCACCGCGGAGGTCGCGGCCAAGCGCAAGCGCAATTACCTGCGCTGCCCGATAGAAAGCCTGAAGCTTTTGGGTGTGGACCCCGACAAGGTGGAAGATGTGGTGATTTCCCATCTGCATTATGACCATGTCGGCAGCTTCCATAAGTTCGCCAAGGCCAAGTTCCATTTGCAGGAACCGGAAATGCAGTATGCGACCGGGCGCTACATGAAATACCCGAAGCTCCGCCATTCCTTCGAGGTTGAAGATGTTGTCGGCATGGTGCGGATGAATTTTGCCGAACGTGTGGTGTTCCATAATGGCGATGCCGAAGTGGCGCCGGGGATTACCGTGCATGCCTGTGGCGGGCATTCCATGGGGCTTCAATGCGTGCGCGTGAATACGGCGCGCGGGCGTGTGGTGCTGGCTTCCGATGTGACGCATTTCTACGAAAACATGGAAGCAGGCCGGCCCTTCACCACGGCGTTTCACATCGGTGAAATGCTGGAAGGTTTTGATAAGCTGCGTGCGCTTGCGCCCAGCCCAAAGCACATCGTGCCTGGCCATGATCCGGAAGTGATGCGGCGCTATCCCGCCATGGCGGGGCAGGAAGGCATTGTGGTGGAACTGCACCGCGAACCGTCAGAATAAAGCAAGGGAGGAAAGCATGATCAAACTCACTCGCCGCGCCGCGCTGATCGCGGGGCTTGCCGCGCCGGCCATTGCGCGGGCGCAGGGCTTTCCAACACGGCCCTTGCGCCTGGTAGTGCCCTTCCCGCCCGCCGGTGCCGCCGATATCACCGCGCGGCTTGTCGCCGAACGCATGGGCCCATTGCTTGGCCAAACAGTGGTGATTGATAACCGCCCCGGCGCGGGCGGGAATATCGCTGGTGAGGTGGTGGCGCGCAGTGCGCCGGATGGGCATACGCTGTTCCTGGGCGGTGCGACCATCTTGCTTGCGAATAAGTATCTCTATCGCAACGGCATGCCCTTCGATGGGATCAGGGATTTCACGCATATCTCGCGCGTGTCTGTGGGGTCCACGCTGTTTGTCGTGAATGCCAATCGGCCCTGGAAAACCTTCGAGGAATTCGTGGCGGATGCGAAGCGCCGCCCTGGGCAGATCAGCGCGGCGTCATCCGGCATTGGCACGATCAGCCATTTGACGATCTCAAAGCTGATGAAGTCCGCGGGGATTGAGGTTTCGCACGTGCCCTATCGCGGTCTGGCACCCGGCTTGAATGATCTGATTGCCGGCAATGTGGACATGATTTTTGATGGCATGCCCGCGCTGATGCCGCATGTGCGCGAAGGGCGGCTCCGCGCACTCGCGGTCGGTAGCCAGAAGCGCCAACCTCAGGTCGCGGGGCTTGAGAATGTGCGCGGCATGGCAGAACTTATTCCGGGTTCCGATATGGATATGGAATTCTGGTACTGCATTTCCGCCGCCGCCGGCACGCCCGCACCGATTGCACAGGCTTTGCACCGCGCCACCATCGGCGCGGCACGAGACCGCGAATATGGCGAAAAACTCATTCCGCTTGGCTTCACGGCCATTTCGGATGACACGCCGGAAGGCTTCACCGATTACGTGCGCAGCCAGGATCGTGTCTGGCGCGAATTGGTGGAAATCTCTGGCGCCAAACTGGACTAGTTTGTTTGGTCGTATTTTCCGAGTCGCCAAGCGTTTCCGCTTGGCTTTAAAATACTCCAACCGCATCAAGGGAGAAAACCGATGCTCTATGAACTTCGCATTTATCACTGCCAGCCCGGGCGCCTGCCCGATCTGATGAAGCGTTTTGATACCATCACGCTGAAGCTGTGGGACAAGCACGGCATTCGCCAGGCGGGTTTCTGGACCACGCTGATTGGCGATTCCAACCATAGCCTGACCTATATGGTGGCGTGGAAGTCGCTGGCGGAACGTGAGGAGAAGTGGGCGAAGTTCCAGGCCGACCCGGATTGGATCAAGGCGCGCGCGGAAACCGAAGCCAATGGCCCGCTGCTGACGAAAGTGACGAATGAAATCCTTCAGCCGACATCATTTTCGTCGGTGAAGTAATACCAAACGGGGGGAAGGCTATTTCCCCCCGCCCACCCCATGCTGTTCGCGCACGGCATGGAAGCGCAGCATGGGCCATTCTTCTTCCGCGCGGCGGCGGCGCCAATCGCTGCTGAAAAACGCCACCAGCGCGCCATCATGGTCTTCCGCGACATCACGCCGATTGGCTTCCGCGAAGCGTTCCAACGCGCCCGCTTCGCCTGAGGCAATCCAGCGCACCTGTTCCCAAGGCGTGCCATCAAAACCCGCCGGCACGCCATATTCCACCTTCAGTCTGCTTTGCAGCACATCCAATTGCAATTGTCCGACAACGCCGACCACGGGCGGGGACCCATCGCGCGGGCGGAACAACTGTACCACGCCTTCTTCCGCCAATTGATCCAAAGCGGTGCGGAGCTTCTTCGCCAACATCGGATCATCCAGGCGGATATGGCGCAGGATTTCCGGCGCGAAGGAAGGCACACCGCGAAAATCCAAAGCCTCACCTTCCGTCAGCGTATCACCGATGCGCAGCGTGCCGTGATTGGCGATGCCGATCACATCGCCGGGCCAGGCTTCTTCTGCCACTTGTCGATCTTTCGCGAAGAAGAATAGCGGCGCATTCACTGGCACCTGCTTGCCGGTGCGGCTTTGCCGCAGCCGCATGCCCTTGGTCAGCCGCCCGCTGCATAGCCGCACAAAGGCTACGCGGTCGCGGTGATTGGGGTCCATATTCGCCTGGATCTTGAAGACGAAGCCGGTGAGTTTTTCTTCTCCGGGTGTCACCAGGCGTTGATCCGCCGGGCGCGCGCGCGGCGGCGGCGCATGGCGCGCCAGCCCATCCAGCAAATGCGCAATACCAAAATCACGCAGCGCAGAGCCGAAAAATACCGGCGTCAGAGACCCTTCCAGAAAACGTTCCGAATCAAATTCCGGATAGCCGGCGCGGGCCAGCAGCACTTCCTCGGAAAGCGCCAAAGCCCTTTCCTCACCAACAAGCGCCGCCAGCTTCGGGTCTTCCGGCGATTCAAGCTGGATGGGTTCCGCACCTTCCGCCACGGGCAGGAAGCGATCGGTCGCCAAATCATAAACCCCGGCAAAATCAGCGGCACGGCCCGCCGGCCAAGCGGCGGGTGTCGCATCAAGCGCCAGCAAATTCTGGATTTCATCCAGCAATTCGAAAGGTTCGCGCGCTTCGCGGTCCATCTTGTTGATGAAGGTGATGATGGGAATGTCGCGCATGCGGCAAACTTCGAACAGCTTGCGCGTTTGGCTCTCGATACCCTTCGCCGCATCCAGCACCATCACGGCGGCATCAACTGCGGTCAGGGTGCGATAGGTATCCTCCGAAAAATCCTCATGGCCTGGCGTGTCCAGCAGGTTGAACACCACGCCATCTCGTTCAAAGGTCATGACGGATGTCGCCACCGAAATCCCGCGATCCTGTTCAATCTTCATCCAGTCGGAACGCGTGCGCCGCGCATTGCCCTTGGCGCGCACCGCGCCGGCAAGCTGAATGGCGCCGCCCTTCAGCAGCAGTTTTTCCGTCAGAGTGGTCTTGCCGGCATCCGGATGGGCGATGATGGCAAAGCTCCGCCTGCGGGCGGCTTCTTCGGCGATACGGGTGGCAGGGATGGCGGTATCAGACATGATGCGGCGGGGGTTAGCATCAGAAGCGGCGCTTGTCGCGCGGCCCTGATCAGGCGGCCTGTTTCTTCAGCCAATCGCGCAGCGCCTTGTTCACGCGTGTTTGCCAGCCGGGGCCCGTGGCGCGCAGCCGGTCCAATAGGTCCGGGTCTAGGCGGAGCGTCACCTGGCGCTTGGCCTCGGCCAAAGGCGGACGCCCTCGGCGGATAAGCCGCGCCCCATCCTTGATCTCCGCCTTGGCGAAGAATGCGTCGGTCAGCGGCGGCGCGTCATCTGGATCAACCCAGGTGCTGGCGCCAGCGGGTTTCTTCTTCGGCATGGGCGTGCCTCATGGAAATGATGCGGCGGGCCGCGCCGCGCGGAGTCCAAACCAGAACCACCAACCGGCCCAGCAAAAGCCCGGCGGTGATGAAGCGATTCTCACCATAGTCGCGCCGCGTATCTTCAAGCGTGGCGTGCAGCCCGGCGAAAATCAGCGCCGCATCGGCAAAATCCAATCCCCGTTCAGCCAGCGTTTTCGCGCGCTTTGCGGGATCATAGGTGATGCGCATAGAATATATGTAGCTACAATAAATCTGCAGGGCAATATGGCCTTGTGAGCCTTACCAGCCGCCGCCCTTCCGGCTATCACGCCCCGCATGATCCCCCCCAACATCCCTCACGCCGCTTTGGTCACAGGCGCCGGCAAGCGGCTTGGCCGTGCCATGGCGCTGGCCTTGGCCGAAGCCGGCTTTGATGTCGCCATCCACTACGCCGCCAGCGCCGATGCGGCCGAGGCAACCGCCGCTGATATTCGCGCCCTTGGCCGCCGCGCCATCACGCTAAAGGCCGAACTCGGGCAGGAAGCGGAAGTCACGCGGCTGATCCCGGAAGCCAGCAAGGCGCTTGGCCCGCTTGGGGTGCTGGTGAACAACGCCTCCACCTTCGAACGCGATGAATGGGATGATGCGACGCGGGATTCCTGGGACCGCCACATGGAACCCAATCTGCGCGCGCCCTTCGTGCTGACGCAGGGCTTCGCCAAGGCGCTGCCGGAAGCGGCGCAGGGCCTGGTGGTGAATATGCTGGATCAGCGCGTCTGGTCGCTCACGCCGCATTTCGTCTCCTACACCGTTTCCAAGGCCGGGCTTTGGGCGCTGACGCAAAGCCTGGCTTTGGCTTTGGCGCCGCGCATCCGCGTGAATGCCATCGGCCCCGGCCCCGCCTTGCCCAGCCCGCGACAATCCCAGGAACATTTTGACCGGCAGGCGCAGGCAACGCCTCTTTCGCGCCCAACCAGCCCGGAAGAGGTGGCGCGGGCGCTCATGGCGATCCTGTCGCTTCCGTCCATGACCGGGCAGATGATCGCACTCGATGGCGGGCAGCATCTGCAATGGTCGCCGTCTTTCGGGCAGGAACCCTTGGAATGAGCTTCGCCCCGGATGCCGCGGCGGGGCTGCGGCTGGTTTTTGTGCGCAATCTGGAAGTGCAGGCGCTGCTTGGCGTTTATGCGCATGAGGAAACCCGCCCCCAACGCGTGATCCTCGATCTGGAATTGGCGGTGGAAGATCAGGAAGCCCCCGCATCCGAAGGGCCGGATCGGCTTTCCCGCGTGGTGGACTATGCCGCCGCAGCCGAAACCGCGCGGCGGATCGCCACTTCCGCCCATGTGCGCCTGGCGGAAACCCTGGCCGAGCGCATCGCCATCAGCCTATTGGAAGATACCCGCATCCGGCGCGTGAGGGTGGGGGTCACCAAGCCGGATGCGATGCCCGATAGCATCAACGTCGGCGTTGTCATTGAAAGATCACGATTTTGACATTGACCGTGCTGCGGATTGTCCACCGCCCGAAAACCACGCCAAAGAGCTTTTTGCGGGTGACCGGAAATTCCCCCCTTGACGAAAAAGCGAGATTGCGACTCAGGATAAAAACCAGATAAATCAATAAGTTAAATTGTTACAGCCGGGCCGCCGCAAAACTGGGCAATGGCTTAGAATCTTTGTGTAACATAGTCTTAACTGAATTGTCTTGGCGGCTTCCCACAGGTTTATCCACAGGTTTCGTGGACAAATTCGCCCCACTTTTGCCATAAGCCAAGAAGCATGACCGAAACTGCGCCACCTGCCCCGGAAAGCCCCTCCTTCCAGGGTCTGGCGGTGCTGGAAACGGCCCTGCCCACCCTGCCTACCTCGCCCGGCGTCTATCGCATGCTGGATGAGAAGGGAGAGGCGCTTTACGTCGGCAAGGCGCGGTCGCTCAGGAAGCGCGTTACCTCATACACCCAGCTTGGGCGCTTGCCGGAACGCCTCCGGCGCATGGTGTTTGAGACGCGATCCCTGGAAGTGGTCACCACAGCGTCCGAGGCCGAGGCGCTGCTGCTG
>JBIIIE010000238.1:0-4859 GCA_044235135.1 Roseomonas sp.
CCATCCCGAACGCCCGCGTGTCGCGGAAATCCTGATCGGGCCGGCCAATGCCAAGCGCATTTTGCTCGCGCGCATCGGGACCGAAAGGCTGGGAGACAAGATCGAAGGTTTTGTGCTGACCTTTGATGACATCACCGAATTGCAATCCGCGCAGCGCAAGGCGGCCTGGGCGGATGTGGCGCGGCGCATTGCACATGAAATCAAGAACCCGCTGACGCCGATTCAGCTTTCCGCCGAAAGGCTGAAGCGGCGCTATCTGCGCCAGATCACCGATGATCCCGATACTTTCCGCCAATGCACGGACACCATTGTCCGGCAGGTGGAAGATATCGGACGCATGGTTGATGAATTCTCGGCCTTTGCGCGCATGCCTCAACCGGTGATCAAGCCGGAAGATGCCAATCGCCTGATGCTGGAAGCGCTGGTGCTGCAACGCAATGCGCATCCCGATATCGCTTACGAAAACCATGCGGGGCCTGAGGGGCTGAAGCTTCCCTGTGATCGCCGCCTGATCGGTCAGGCGCTGACCAATCTTTTGCAGAATGCCGCGGATGCCATCACCATGCGCGAAGCGGGTGAAGCCGGGCGGATCGAAACCCGCATCACCCAGGAAGGCGATCTTTTGGCGTTTCAGGTGACGGATAATGGCATTGGCCTGCCCCGCGAAGAACCGCCCGAAAGACTGACCGAACCCTATGTGACCCATAAACCCAAAGGCACCGGGCTTGGCCTTGCCATTGTGAAAAAGATCATGGAAGACCATGGTGGTTCCATCAGCCTCGCGGCCCGATCAGAGGGTTCGGGCACCATCGCAAGACTGGTCTTGCCGCTGGGCGAGTCTCCCTGGCATTCTGGCGACTCTGGCGCCAAGGCGCCGCAAGCGGCAAATTGAGGGGCAGCAAGATCGCGCATGGCGCATGAGATTCTGATTGTTGATGACGAACCCGATATCAGGGCGCTCTTGGAAGGCATTCTGAGCGATGAGGGATTCGAGACACGTCAGGCCCATGATGCCGATTCCGCGCTGGCCGCCTTTGCCGCGCGCCGGCCTTCGCTGGTGATCCTGGATATCTGGTTGCAGAATTCCCGCCTTGATGGGCTTGGCATTCTGGCGGCGATGCATGCGGAAGAACCGCAAGTGCCGGTGGTGATGATCTCGGGCCACGGCACCATTGAAACCGCGGTGCAGGCGATCCAGCAGGGCGCCTATGATTTCATCGAAAAGCCCTTCAAATCGGATCGGCTGCTTTTGGTGCTGGCGCGCGCCTTGGAAGCGGCGCGGCTCAAGCGCGAAAATAGCGACCTCCGGCTCCGCGCGGGGCCGGAGACGGAATTGCTTGGGCGTTCCGCCGGCATTCAGCAATTGCGCAGCGCCATTGAGAAAGTGGCGCCGACTGGCTCGCGCGTGTTGCTGACCGGCCCGGCGGGCGCCGGCAAGGAAGTGGCGGCGCGCAGCATTCATGCGCAATCGCGCCGCGCCGATGGCCCTTTTGTTGTGCTGAATTGCGCCATCCTGAACCCGGCGCGGTTCGAGGAAGAACTTTTCGGTGTGGAGCCGGATGCGCAGGGCCAAACCAGGCGCGCCGGTGTGCTGGAACGCGCCCATGGCGGGACGCTTTTGCTGGATGAAGTGGCGGATATGCCGCTGGAAACCCAGGGCAAGATCGTGCGCGCCTTGCAGGAACAAGGGTTTGAACGTGTGGGCGGTGGCACCCGCGTGAAGGTGGATGTGCGCGTGATTGCGACCTCCAACCGGGATCTTGCCGCTGAAATCGCCGCCGGGCGTTTTCGGGAGGATTTGTTCTATCGCCTGGCGGTGGTGCCAATCCGCGTTCCCCCGCTCAAGGAAAGGCGGGAAGATGTGCCGCTTTTCGCGCGCCACTTCATGGCCCGCGCGATCGAGACCACGGGCATGGTGCCGCGTGATCTTTCGGAAGACACGCTCGCTGCCATGCAGGCCTATGATTGGCCGGGCAATGTGCGCGAATTGCGCAATCTGATGGATTGGCTGCTGATCATGGCGCCGGGGGAAAGCCGGGAAGCGATCCGCCCGGAAATGCTGCCACCCCAAATTGGCGCCGCCGCGCCCGCCGTGCTGACGCTTGATCGCAGTTCCGAGATCATGACCCTGCCATTGCGCGATGCGCGGGAAGTGTTTGAACGCCAATATCTGGAAGCACAATTGCTGCGCTTTGGTGGCAATATCAGCCGCACGGCGAATTTCGTCGGCATGGAGCGCAGCGCCTTGCATCGCAAGCTGAAATTCCTGGGCGTGCAGGCGGAAGACCGCGCGCCTGCAACCCCCACCCCTTGAGGTAGCCCCATGTCGCGCATCGCCTATGTGAATGGCCGCTACGTGCCGCAGCCCGATGCGTCGGTGAATATCGAAGATCGTGGCTATCAATTCGGCGATGGCATTTATGAGGTGGTGCATCTGTTCGATGGCCGCTTCATTGATGAGGATTTGCACCTGGCCCGGCTGGAACGGTCCTTGCGCGAAATCCAGCTGCCCATGCCGATGCCGCGTGCCTCACTGCGGATGGTGCTGCGCGAAGTGGCCAGGCGCAATCGCGTGACCGAGGGGTTGCTGTATATGCAGGTCACGCGCGGCGTGGCGCGGCGCGATCATGCCTTTCCGAACAAGCCTGTTCCGCCCGCGCTGGTGGTGACGGTAAAGCGCATTCCGCCCTATCCGACCAATGTGGATCGTTGGGGGGCGGCGGCGATTACCATGCCGGACCTCCGCTGGGCGCGCTGCGATATCAAGACAGTCAATCTGCTGCCGAATTGCCTGGCGCGGCAGGTGGCGCGCGAAAAGGGCGCCATTGAAGCGGTGCTGTTCGATGAAGCGACCGGCATGGTGACGGAAGGGGCCGCGACCAGCTTCTGGATTGTGGATGAGGCCGGCACCATCCGCACGCGTCCCTTGAGCGATGCCATCCTGCCGGGCTGTACCCGCGCTGCGCTGATGGCGGAATTGCAGGAAGCCGGCATTGCATTTGAAGAACGCGCATTTTCCATGGAAGAATTGCGTCGCGCGCGGGAAGCCTTCATCACCTCCGCCACATCCTTCGTGAAGCCCATCACGAAAATTGATGGCGCGCCGGTGGGCGATGGGCAGGTTGGCCCAGTGGTGCGCAAGCTGTTTGATATCTTCGCCCGCCATGTGAAGGGGGCGATGCGCAACGCGGCATGAAGCAAGCCCCGCGCGCCATCCTGTTCGATTGGGACAATACGCTGGTTGATGGCTGGGCCGCGATCGAGGCCGGGCTGAACGCCGCCTTTCGGGAATTTCGCCTGCCGCAATGGGATCGTGTCCAGGTGCTGGCCAATGTGCGTCGCGCGCTGCGCGAAAGCTTCCCGGAATTGTTTGGCGCCGATTGGGAAAGGGCGCGCGATATCTTTTACGCCGAAGTGCGTGCCTGCCATTTGCAGGTCTTGCGGCCCATGCCCGGCGCGGCGGCGGCGCTGGAAGCCGGGGCAGGGCGCCTGCCCATGGGCGTGGTTTCCAACAAGCAGGGGCCGTTGCTCCGCGCTGAAGCGGCGCATCTTGGTTGGGATCGGCATTTCGGCCCCTTGATTGGCGCGGGCGATGCGGCGGCAGACAAGCCCGACCCAGCGCCGATTCTGATGGCCTTGGAAGCGCTTGGCCTCAGCCCCGCGCCGGATATCTGGTATGTTGGCGATACCGCGCTTGATATGCAGGCGGCGCGTGCGGCAGGTGTGCGCGCGGTGCTGATGGGCGATGCGGCGCATGATGGCGGAATAGGTGCGACTGGCGCCGAGCAAATATTTACAAATTGTCATGAATTGGCTGTCGCGCTTTCGTCACTTGTCAAACCAGCCTGACATGCCAAACTAGGCGTCGCCGGCGGCCGGAAATGGTTTTCGCCGGTCCGTGTCTGGTCGGTGACCAGCAAAAAGAAGGACCGGTCCAATGGCCGCTGAAAAGTCCCAGAACGTGCAGGATGTCTTCCTGAATCACGTTCGCAAATCCAAAACGCCCGTCACGGTTTTCCTCGTGAATGGGGTGAAGTTGCAGGGCATCATTACCTGGTTTGACAATTTCTCGGTGCTGCTGCGCCGTGATGGTCATACGCAGCTTGTCTATAAGCATGCGATCAGCACCGTGATGCCGGGCGCGCCGATTTCCTTGTTTGATGGCGTGCCCGCCGCCCCCGGTGCTGCCGCACCAGCCGCGCCCGCTTCCGAAACGCGCCTGACCTTGCAGCGAGAGGTGATTTCTGACGGCGGAAACTGAATCAGGCGCCGGGCGACCGACCCGCGCCGCCGTCATCCTCCCTTTTGAAAAGCCCGCACGCAGCGCCATTGGCGATGTGGGGGGCAAGCGCGCCGCCGAGGCAAGGCTGGCGGAGGCCATCGGCCTTGCCGCTTCCATTGGCGTGACCATTGTGCATTCCGCGATCCATCCCCTGCGGGAGCGGCGGCCTTCCACCCTGATGGGTGAAGGTCAGGTGGAGATGGAAAAGCGTGCGCTGCATGACCAGCAAGTGGGTGTGGTGATTGTGGATGCCGCGCTTAGCCCCGTGCAGCAGCGCAATCTGGAACGCGCCTGGGGCTGCAAGGTGATTGATCGCACCGGGCTGATCCTGGAAATCTTCGGCGAAAGGGCGCGCACGCGCGAAGGCAGCCTGCAGGTTGAATTGGCGCATCTGGAATATCAGCGCACGCGGCTCGTCAGGTCCTGGACGCACCTTGAACGCCAGCGCGGGGGCTTCGGCTTCCTCGGTGGGCCTGGGGAAAGCCAGATCGAAATTGACCGGCGGCTGATCGGGGACCGGATCGTGCGGCTCAAGCGCGAATTGGATCAGGTGCGACGCACGCGCGGCCTGCATCGG
>JBIIIE010000239.1:0-4851 GCA_044235135.1 Roseomonas sp.
ACAGATTCAAAGGCCGCAATTTGGCCAGCGCCGCTTCGGATGCGTCATCATCAAACCCAAGCGCGCCATCGCCATAGGTCGCGGCGGAAGACGCATAGATGAAGGGCACGCCGCGCTTGGCGGACCAATCCCAAAGCCGTTGCGGCAGGGCGATATTCACCGCCGCCACCAGATCGCCATCGGTTTCCGTGGTGGCGCTGATGGCACCCATATGGAACACTGCTTCCACCGGCGCGCCGGCGGCCAGAAAATCCCACAAGCCCTCGGGCGGGATCACGCCGGCGATGGGGTGTTTGGCGAGGTTGCGCCATTTCACCCCCTGGCGCAGGCGGTCCACCACCATTACCTCCGCCCCGCGGGAGCAAAGTGCTGCAACCAGGTTGGAGCCGATGAAACCGGCCCCGCCAGTGACAATATGCATGGGCGGTCTTTGCAACCTCGGCCTTGAGCGATCAGGCTCAAGCGTATAGGCCGTGGGTGGATGGACCGGCAAGCAAGGGCCGAAAGGACAGGGCGATGAAGGATCAGGGTAGCGGGCGCGCGCGTGTGATGGATGATTTGGCCGGCATGGCGGGTGGCGCCTTTTCGGTGCTGACGGGCATCCGCGCAGAGATCGAGGCCATCGCCAAAGCGCAGGCGGAAGCCATCATCCGCAGGCTCGATCTGGTCCGGCGGGAGGAATTGGACGCAGCCATGGATGTCGCCCGCCGCGCCCGGGAACAGGCGGAGGACCTCGCGGCGCGCGTGGCGGCTTTGGAATCCCGCCCGGCGCCGAGATCAGGCGGCAGATCCTCATCCTCTACGTGAAGACAAGATTGTAACCTATTCGCCCTTGCAGTGGGATTCCGCACCTGCGTAATCTCCCCCTTGTGGTCGTCGGCCCGATTCGCACACCAGATGTTGGGGTGCAGGCCGGCTGATCGGAAAGGGGGAGTTTCCGATGTCCGCCTCTCTACACACTGAAATTGATCGCGTTATCAATCCCTTGGACGTGCTGGAACAGATCATCGCCGGCAATGAATGGGTGTTTGAACGCCGGTCCGATGAAGAAATGGCCGCCGAGGCGCCCGGGAAATGGTGCGATTACGGGCTGCATTTTTCCTGGTCTTCTGAAATGAGCGCCATGGCCTTTACCTGCGCCTTTGACCTTAAAGTGCCCGCGGCGCGGCGGGAAAAGCTCTATGAATTGCTGGCCTTGGCGAATGATCGCCTCTGGATCGGGCATTTCGGCATTGAATCGGAAGAAGGCGTGCCGGTGTTTCGCCATTCCGTGCTGCTGCGCGGTGCGCCGGGGGCCTCCGCCGAAAGCCTGGAAGATATGGTGGATATCGCGCTGACCGAATGTGAGCGCTTCTTCCCCGCCTTCCAATTCGTGCTGTGGGGCGGGAAAAGCCCAGCCGATGCGCTGGCCGCCGCCATGCTGGATTGCGTGGGCGAAGCGTAAGTTTCCAGGCGCGCGGGTGATTGCCCGCGCCTGATTTCGAAGGCAATCTGGGGGCATGAGCGAAAAACTCCCCCCGATCCTTCTGATTGGCTGCGGCAAGATGGGCGGCGCGATGCTGTCCGGCTGGCTGGAACAGGGTTTGTCTGATGCCGTGGTGGTGGAACCCCATGCGCCGGCGGTGGCCGCCTTTGCCGGGCGTGTGCGCGTGGTGGCGGATGCCGCCGCCATCCCAGCCGATTTCCGCCCCGCCGCGGTGGTGGCCGCCATCAAGCCGCAGGAAGCGCCAGCAAGCCTGCCCGCCTATGCGCGGTTTGCCGCGCCGGGGGCCTTGTTCCTTTCCATCATGGCGGGGCGTTCGATCGCTTCCATGCAGGCCGCGCTTGGCGCGGGCACAGCGGTAGTGCGTGCCATGCCGAATACGCCGGCCGCCATCCGCCAGGGCTTCACGGCGGCCTTTGCCGGGCCGGGGGTGACAGGGACGCAAAAGGCGCTGGCCGATGCGCTGCTGGCCGCGATTGGCGAAGTGGCCTGGGTGGATCAGGAAGATCAGATCAATCCCGTGACAGCGGTATCGGGCGGTGGCCCGGCCTATGTGTTTCTGCTGGCCGAGGTTTTGGAAGCCGCCGCCGTGGAGCAGGGCTTGCCGCGCGATTTGGCCCGCCGCATGGCGCGGGCGACGGTGGCGGGGTCCGGCGCGCTGCTCGGCGCCAGTGAACAGGATGCCGCTGATCTCCGCCGCGCCGTGACCAGCCCCAAGGGCACCACGGAACGCGCCTTGGCCGTGCTGATGGAACCGGATGCCTGGCCGAAAGCCATGTCGCGCGCCATTCAGGCGGCGACGGATCGGGCGCGGGAATTGGCGGGGTGATATGCCCGGCGGCGATGCTTGCGACCTGTCGCGGGCCACGAAAGAGGCTATAACTGAAGCGCGCTTGCTGAAGAAAGGCGGCTGACCAATGGCTCGGGTTGTTTTTGCGCTGCCCTTTCGCAGCGATGTCGTCGCCGGTGGTCAGAAAATGATTTATTGGGCCGCCGGGTTGCTGGCGCGGCGCGGGGTGGATGCCATTGTTTGGCAAGGCCATGGCCGACCCGGTTGGTTCCGGTCTGACGCGCCGCATAGCACCACACGCCCGGCGCTGACAGAAAATGATCTGGTCATTCTGCCGGAAGATGTGCCGGCCTCCGCTGCCATCAAGCTGCTGGAAGGTGTGGCGCCACGCCGCATCCTGTTTTGCCAGAACCCGTTTCATTACCTAAGAACACGCCATCGGGACCCAACACCCTTTACCTGGGATGGCGGCATGACGGTGGGGATCGGCAATGCAAGTCTGGTACGCCGGACAAGTGGCTTGGCTTCCTTGCAGGTAGTGCGTGTTGCGGTTGATGGCGCGGTCTTTCGCCCGGCGGCCAAGACGCTCAGGATTTGTACCGTGCCGCGGAAGCTGCCGCAGGAATGTGATGCCATCATGGCTGGGCTTGGGTTGCTGCATCCCGATTTGGCCGGCATCCCTTGGCTGCGGATTGAGGGCCTGCCGGAACATGAAGTCGCTGCAGCGATGGCGGGCAGCGCGGTTTTTCTGAGCCTCAGTCATCGGGAATCATTTGGCCTGACCCCGTTGGAAGCCATGGCCGGAGGCTGCGCCGTGGTGGGCTATCACGGCGGCGGCGGCTTGGATTACGCCAATGGCGCCAATGGCCGCTGGTTTGGCCATGACGAGGTTGAGGGCGTGATTGATGCGCTGGCCCAGGTTTTGCGCGGCGTGCAGGCGGGCGATCCTGCCATTGCGGCCATGATTGCCGCAGGCCAGGAAACCGCCGCCTCCTATGCGCCAGCCAAGGCCGAGGCCAGTTTTCTTGCGGCCTTCCGTGCTTTCGGGGCGCTTTGACCTGGCTGGTGTGCTTGATTGTGAGTGAAGGGTGGATGCTCGAACAACAACACCATGGCGCGGGTTGCGCAAACCCACATGGACGCATCATGATCCAGCCTGATCTGCGCAGCCTGTCAGCCTTCGGATCCTTCTTCGGCCCCGGATGGCACGGCTATTCGGCAGTTCCAAACATCCGATAGCGTAAATTCCTCAGCAGCGCCTGATCGGGGTCGAGCGTTTCAATCTGCCGGAAAAGCGCCAGGGCTTCCTTGATTTTCTTCTGCAATCGAAGCGCATCGCACAAGGCTTCAAGCCCTTCGATCCATTCGGGGGCTTCTGCCACCAGGGCGCGCAATTCCTGCTCAGCCTTTTCCGCAGCATTCATGGCAAGCAGGGCTTTCGCAAAACGCAGCCGTGTTTCCGGGCTGCTGGCGTGCTGATCATCGCGCGCCGCTGCCAGGGACAGGACCTCATCCGCGCGATTCATCTTGATCAGGGCATCCATGATGGCGTGGCTGACAGGCGTTGAATTCGGACCAACCCCCAAAGCCTCGGCCATCCTGGTCTTGGCAGCTTCAATCGCCTCCCCGTTGCGCAGCAGCGCTTCCGCCAGAAGCACGGCAAGGCTGTGGTTGGTGGAAAACACCAGCAGCGCCCTGCCGGCCTGTTCAGCCGCATCGGCGTAGCGTTTCTTGGCGAAAAGCGCGTTGATCAATCCTGTCCAGGCATGTGCGGGCGCTTGAGGAAGGGCCACGGCACGGCCAAAGGCGCTGATGGACAAATCCAACAGGCTGCGCTGCCTGGCGCTGCGTCCGAGCAAATGCCAAAGCGATCCATCCTCAGGGAAGGTTTCGCAGGCGGTCTGCAATTCGCGGAAGGCATCGCCGAAACGCTCCTGCGCTATCTGGGCGGCAAACAAGGCACCATGCGCTTCGGCCATGCGGGGATCATATTGAAGGGCACGGCGGGCGGCGTTTTCCGCTTCCACATGGCGCTTTTCACGGGCCATATGGTTTGAAAATTGGCAGTGCAGCGGGGCGGATTGCGGGAAGCGTTCCAGACCCATCTCAATCCATTTGAAGGCCTGATCAGTCCTTTTCACCGCGCGCAGGGCGCCCAAAAGCTGCAGCAGCCAAAATTCCTTTTCCGGTTCCACTTCAATAGCGGCGGAAAACGCCACAATAGCCTTCTGATATTCCCGCAGACGTTGCGCATGCCGCCCAAGCCGGCCCAAAAGCGCCACGCTGCGTGGCAGAATGGCGCATGCCTCGGACAGGGCATCCAGGGCTTCCTGGTTGCGTGACCGGCGAAGCAGGCTATCCGCCAGGATGACCCACAGCGCCTCGGTATCCGGTTGCAGCAGCAGGGCTTCGCGCGCTGCCGCCTCCGCTTCCGGGAGCGCGCCGGCGGCGAGCAGGCTTTGGGCGTATTGTTCGCGAAAATCATTCCTTTCCGGCCACAGCGCCATGGCTTTTGCCGCCAGCGCGGCGGCTTCATCGAATTTCCGGCCACGCCATAGCCGCGCCCAAGCGGCCTGGG
>JBIIIE010000348.1:0-3423 GCA_044235135.1 Roseomonas sp.
CGCGATCTTGCGCATGGTGGCGCGCAAGATCTTGCCGCTGCGGGTTTTGGGCAGGCGCGCCACCACCTTCGCATCCTTGAAGGCGGCAACAGGGCCGATCTTCTCGCGCACCAGCCCTACCAATTCCCGCGCCAGCGCATCTTCTGGCTTGTTCACGCCGGATTTGACCACAACAAGCCCAAGCGGCACCTGGCCCTTCAGCGTATCGCGCACGCCAACCACGGCGCATTCCGCGATATCGGGATGTGCCGCCAGAACTTCTTCCATCGCCCCCGTGGAAAGGCGGTGGCCCGCGACATTGATGATGTCATCCGTGCGGCTCATCACCGAAACATAACCTTCCGCGTCAATCATCCCGGCATCGGCGGTGCTGTAATGGCCAGCGAAATGCGAAAGATAGGCTTCCTTGAAACGCTCATCCGCATTGTAGAGCGTTGGCAGCGCCGAAGGCGGCAAGGGCAGCTTCACCGCGAGACTCCCAATCTGCCCGCGCGGCACGGGCTGGCCGGCCTCATCCAGCACCACCACATCATAGCCAGGCGCGGGCTTGCCGCCGGAACCGGCGCGGGTCGGGAAAAGGCCGAGCCCGCGGAAATTGCCGGTAATGGTCCAGCCGGTTTCCGTCTGCCACCAATGATCCACCACTGGCTTTTGCAGCAGGCGTTCCGACCAAAGGATGGTGTCGGGGTCACAACGCTCGCCCGCCAGATAAAGCGCTTCCAGCTTCGACAGATCGTATTTCTTGAGGAAAACGCCTTCCGGGTCTTCCTTCTTGATGGCGCGAATGGCCGTCGGTGCGGTGAACAGGATTTTCACCCCATGATCCGCGCAAACCCGCCAGAAAGTGCCGGGGTCGGGCGTGCCGACAGGCTTGCCTTCAAACAGTACCGTGGTGCAGCCCGCCAGCAGCGGCGCATAGACAATATAGGAATGCCCAACCACCCAGCCGACATCAGACGCGGCCCAGTAAACATCGCCAGGCTTCACGCCATAAACCAGTTCCATGGAATGATGCAGCGCCACCGCATGGCCGCCATTATCGCGCAAAATCCCCTTGGGCTGGCCCGTGGTGCCGGATGTGTAGAGAATATAAAGCGGATCGGTGGCAGCGACGGAAACGCATCCATGCGGCGCGGCGGCGGCTTCGGCTACCAGCAAATCCTCATCGCGGCCCGCGATCATTTCACACGGCGCTTGCGGGCGCTGCAGGATCAGCACGGATGATGGCTTATGCGGCGAAAGCGCAATCGCCTCATCCAATAATGGCTTGTAGTGCACCACGCGCCCGGGCTCCAAGCCGCAGGATGCGCTGATGATGGCTTTGGGCTTGGCATCGGCAATGCGGGAAGCCAATTCGGCGGCGGCAAAACCGCCAAACACCACGGAATGCACCGCACCCAGCCGCGCGGTCGCCAGCATGGCAATCGCCGCTTCCGGCACCATGGGCATATAGATCACCACGCGGTCGCCCTTGGTAATGCCGCGCGCAGCCAAAGCGCCGGCCAGCTTCGCCACGCGGTTCTGCAATTCGGCATAGGTGATGCGCTGCACCTGCCCGGTCATGGGGCTGTCATAAATGATCGCATCCTGCTGCCCGCGTCCGGCGGCAACATGGCGGTCCACGGCGTTATGGCAGGTATTCAACGCCGCATCGGGAAACCAGCGGCCATAAACGCCCATTGCGGCATCAAAAATGCGCTGCGGCGCCCGGTCCCAATCAATGCCCCGCGCCGCTTCCGCCCAATAGGCTTCGGGGTCGCGCTTCCAGCGGGCATGGGTCGCGTCATATTGCGTGGCCTCGGACATGGTTTCCCCCTTTTTGCGGCGTTGCCGAACAACACCAAGCCTGCCGCCTTGACGGGCCGCAGTGCAAGCCCCGGCCCCATAATCGCGCGGCGCGTCACCCGGTTTTGCGCTGCCGCAAGCCATCCGCCGAGATTTCTGGAAATCTGCTGCCAAACCATGCGAGGCTACGCCATGGCCCAATTGCGCCCCACCCCAAGCCAGCACGCCCGAACATGAGCGGCTTGCTCCGTCGCGCCTTTGGCGCCATCGGCAATGGGCTGAAGCCTGGCTTGCGCGATTTCCTCCGCGCGCGCGCGCATTTCCATGCGGCGCTCCCCGCCGGCCCGCTGATCGCGCAAACCTATGTGGTGTTTGACCTGGAATCGACCGGGCTTGATGTCAGCGGCGGTGATCGCTTGCTCTCCATCGGCGCGGTCCGACTGCGCGATGGGGAGGCGCGCGCAAGCTTCTCAACGCTGGTCAATCCCGCCCGCGCCATCCCGCCCGGGTCCATCCGCTACCACGGCATAACGGATGCCATGGTGGCCGATGCGCCGGCGGCGGCGGAAGCCATCGCGCGCTTTCAGGATTTCATCGCCGATGATGTGCTGATCGCGCATAATGCCGCCTTCGACCGCGCCCTGATTTTCGCGGAAGAATTTCGCGGCGCGCCGGCCATCGGCAATCCCTTCCTGTGCAGTGTCGCGACGTCGCGATGGCTCGATCTCCAGGAAGCGGATCATTCCCTGGATGGGCTTTGTGGCCGGGCGGGGATTGTGATCACTGGAAGGCATCAGGCCTTGGGCGATGCGGAAGCGACAGCCGCCCTTTGGGTCAGCCTTTTGGCCCGCGCCGCCGCGCGCGGTGTGGATGATCTTGCCGAATTGGCGCGGCGCAGCCGGATGACTGCCGCCATGACCGCGGCGGCAGAGCATTTCTGACCAGGCCGCCTACCAGACCTCACCAGTAAAACCGGCGAAGCTGGCGCGGGAGAAACGCCGCACCGCTTTCAATGCCTCCCGCAAGGCTTCGCGCGCCTCCTTGGGCATGGCGGCCGTATCCACCAGATTGCCGGGGCGGCGCCCGGCGGCGTGATCGGCCAATTGCTGGCGCAACACCACATCCAGCAGCAGGGCGAAGGCGGCTTGCAAAGCGCTGGCCTCCCGCGCGGCGATGCTGCCGCGCGCGGCCAAAGCCGCAATGCGCTGCGCCGTCCCGGTTTCGGTCACACCATCGCGCAGCGCCAAAAGCCGGGTTGCGGCCACCAGGGGCATCAGCCCATGCAGCTTCAAATCCGTCCGGCTGCCGGGGCCGGGTTCATCATCCGCAAACCCACCAAAGAGGGTCAGCCCCACCTGCAAGCTGCTATTCTGTGCTGCCATGGCCGCCAACCAGGCCGGGCGCGACGCCAATAGCGCGGCCAGATGTTGGCGGAGTGCCGCCGCCTCAGCCGTATCGCCCTGGGCCGGGCGGAAATCGAAAACGATATCGCCGAACAGCAGCGCCGCACCCGCCCGGCGATTGGCCCAGACGCCCATCTGATCCCGCCATTGCCGCGCGGTTTTCCGCCACAGCGGGTTACGCGCCATGATCCCGCCAGGACAAAGCGGAAAGCCCGCCCGATCCAGGCGCCCGTTG
>JBIIIE010000040.1:0-13241 GCA_044235135.1 Roseomonas sp.
CATCATGGTCCGCATCGGGGTAATCGGCCAGCATCAGGCCGTTATCCTGATCCGGCGTCAGCAGGCTTTCGCCCCGCCCAAGGCTGCCCATGACCAGCAGCGTGAAGGGCACCGGCGCCATGCCGTGATCCGCCAGGGTTTCCGCCAGAATCCGCCGATGCAGATCAAGGTTGATGCCATTGACCAGGCGAACCACCGCCTCGGCGCCCAGCCCCTCGGCCAATAAGGCGCTGGCAATGCCGGCCTGCGCAGCCTTGATGGCGGCAACATCGCCCGACAGCGCTTCAAGATGTGACAGCAAACCGCCGGAGACAGCCGCCAAAGCCTCCGCCCGATGCAGCATGCCAAGGCAGCGCCCCGCTTCATCCAGCACCGGCAAATGCCTGAGGCCATGCTGGCGGAGCAGCGCAATGGCGCGCCAGAGCCCCTCATCCGGCGCGCAGGCGATCAAAGGCGCGGTCATGGCGGCGGTGAGCGGCGCTTCCGGCCCAAGCTGGAACACAACGCGGCGCGCGATATCCTGTTCGGTCAGAATGCCAATGGCGCGGCCTGTGCCTTCCACGACCATCAGCGCCGAAGCCCTTGCCGTCGCCATGGTAGCGATGGCGTGGCCGAGCGGCGTTTCAGCGGGCAGCGCTGGCGGTGCGGCGCCCATGGCGGCGCTGGCCGAGCCAGTCAGCACGGCGATGGGGTTACCGGCTCCCAGGTTAGGCGTTTCTGTCCATGCCATCTCCAAGCCGCGCGCCTTTCACTGCCCCGTCATTTGCTGACAGTTGCTTATGTCTGACGCAAAACATCCTCTGGCTGGTTGCGCCAACGCAAACTCAGCCCCGCCGGATCAAAGGCGCGTTCCATTTCCTGCTGCGTCGACAGCATATGAAACCGCAAGGCGCCGCGGATCGCAGGGCCTTCATCCTTCCTTTGATCGGGATGGATCGGCAGGGTTGCGAAAAGCGGTGCCTCGGCCAGCAGGGGGAGCGTCCGCGCATCATGCGCCGCCGCCAATTGCAGGCGCGCCAAATGCCCCGGCAGGGCGGTCAGGCTGGCGGCAAAGGCCGCCCTTTCCTCCTCAGGCGGGGTGTCATCGGCCATGAAATCGGCATGCAGCGCCACCAGCCGATCCGCCAAAAGCGGCTCCTGACCTTGCCAGAAGGGGCGAAGCCAGGCCTCGGCCAGGGCCATGACATCACTTTGCGCGGCCAGAAATACCTGCCAGCGGCAATGGTTTAGCGCGGCCTGGAAATCCGGATCGCCAAAGAAGGCGGCCTCATTCCGCCCCACCTTCACCCGGCAATAATCAAGCACCGTCTTCTGCGCCACGAAGGCGCCTTGGCGATGCAGAAACGCCCCGAAGGCCTCTGGCTCCTGGGAGGGCTGGCTGCCCAGCAAGCGGCGGAGAAAGCGCATCAGGGGCTGAAATCCTTAAAAAATCCTTGTTGCGACTAGATGACTGCCATGTTATCGAACCCTTTGAAACGGGCTGTCAAATGCCCGAATCGGGCCAGGCGCCAGCGTGGTCAGGGCAGGTCAAACAGGTCGCCCCCAAGGGCCGACCATCGGAGGAGGCAATTTAATGCCATTGGTTGAATCTGGGGGTGCGCCGTCAAATACGGAAGCCCCTGCGGTGGATAAGGCCACCGCTGCGGCCCATTGGGCCAAAACATCCAGCCTGATGCTGCTGGTTCTGGGCATTTGGTTCTTCGCAAGCTTCGTAGTGCATATCTTTGCTCCCTCGCTCAACAGCATCCGCATCCTGGGCTTTCCCTTCGGCTTCTACATGGCCGCGCAGGGCAGCCTGATCATCTTCGTCGTCGCTCTCTTCTGGTTCGGCAAGCGCCAGAATGAGGTGGATGAAGAATTCGGCGTGCAGGAGGATTGATCCCATGAGCGGAGCTTCCAAGGAAAAGGATCCCTTTATCGCCTCGCTCGGCAAGATTTACGCCGGCTATACGGGCGGTTTCGCGGCCTTCGTTGTCATTATCGCCATTCTGGAACAGATGGGCGTGCCGGATCGCATTCTCGGCTATCTGTTCGTTGGCCTCACCATCGGCGTTTATGCCTATATCGGCATCATCAGCCGCACCCAGGCGGTGGCTGAATATTACGTCGCCGGGCGGCGCGTGCCTGCCCTTTCTAATGGCATGGCCACCGGTTCGGACTGGATGTCGGCGGCAAGCTTCATCGGCATGGCGGGCAGCCTTTACGCCCTTGGCTATGGTGGCTTGGCCTTCATCCTGGGCTGGACCGGCGGCTATATGCTGGTGGCCATTCTGCTCGCGCCATATCTGCGGAAATTCGGTCAATATACCGTGCCGGACTTCCTGGGGGCGCGCTATGGCGGCAATGCCGCCCGCCTGATTGGCGTTGTCATCCTGATCACCGCGTCCTTCGTTTATGTCGTGGCGCAGATCGTGGGTGTTGGCATCATCACCCAGCGCTTCCTGGATGTATCCTTCGGCGTTGCGGTTTTCGTGGGCCTTGCGGGTATTCTCGTCTGCTCCATGCTGGGCGGGATGCGGGCCGTTACCTGGACGCAGGTCGCGCAGTATATCGTGCTGATCATCGCCTATCTGATCCCGGCCTTCCTGATGTCGGCCAAGGTCACGGGCGTGCCGCTGCCGCAGGTCATGTATGGCTTCGCCCTTGAACGTATCGCGGAACTCGAAAACGGCTTCCGCGCTGCGGGCATGACCCCGCCGCCCGGCGTGACCGGCTGGCATTCGGCCCCCTTCATCGGGGCCAATGGGCAATTCTCCATGCCGGCCGCGATCAACTGGTTCGCGCTGGTCTTCTGCCTGATGGTCGGCACGGCTTCCTTGCCGCATATCCTGATGCGTTACTTCACCACGCCTTCGGTGAAGGAAGCGCGTCAATCCGTGGCCTGGTCGCTGTTCTTCATCTTCCTGCTGTATTTCACGGCGCCGGCCTATGCGGCCTTCGCGAAGGTGGAAATCTATCAGAACATCATCGGCCAACCGATCGCGAGCCTGCCGGATTGGATCAAGAACTGGCAGATCATCTCCCCCTATGGGGTGCCGTGGATCAATATTGTTGACGTGAACCGAGACGGCATCCTGCAATGGAATGAATTCCGCATCCATCCGGACGTGGTTGTGCTTGCCACACCGGAAATCGCCGGCCTGCCTTATGTGATCGCGGGTCTGGTGGCGGCTGGCGGTCTGGCGGCGGCGCTTTCCACCGCCGATGGTCTGCTGCTGGCACTCGCCAATGCGCTGTCGCATGACGTGTATTACAAGATGATTGACCGCAACGCGCCGACCGCGCGCCGGTTGATTGTCTCACGCGTGCTGCTGCTGACCGTGGCCTTTGCCGCGGCTTGGACAGCGGGTAATGCCGGGGCGGATATCCTGTTCCTGGTCGCCTGGGCCTTCTCCATTGCCGCCGCCGGCTTGTTCGCGGCGCTGGTCATGGGGGTCTGGTACAAGAAAACCACCAATACCGCGGCTGTGATCGGCATGGCTGTCGGCTATGTGGTCACTTTCGGCTATATGATCCATTCGGAATGGTTCGGGCTGGATTTCATTCAGCTGTTCGGATCGAAGGATGCGATCATCGCCGCTGCGCGCCAGGTCGGCGGTATCAACCAGAACTTCACCTCACCTGAGCTTCGTGCCGAAGCGGCGGCCATTCTGGCCAATACCGCTGCGGTGAAGGATGGGGCGCTGGCCTGGATCGGCAATATCTGGGGCAGTCCGATGACGACCGATACCGTGGTGCTGCGTAACCGGGTGACCGGGCGCATGTGGGGGATTGGCAGCATTTCCGCCGGTATCTTCGGCGTGCCGATTTCCTTCCTGGTCATCTATGTGGTGTCGCAATTCACCACCGCGCCAAGCCAGGCGATGCAGGATTTCATTGACGATATCCGCATCCCGAAGGGTGGCGTGCGCCTTGCTGACAAGCGCGAGGCGGTAGAGTAACCCAAGCGCCAATCTGGCGTGACGTTTTGGGGCGGTTGCGGAAACGCAGCCGCCCCAGCAATTAGGGCCTCATGGAAAGCAATTTCATCCTTGGCTATCTACCCTTTTGGGTGGTGACCTATTTCCTGGCGCTGACCGCCTGGGGCTGCCTGGGGCGCTTCATGATGCAATTCTTCATGACGCCGGCGAATACCAATTACATCTGGCGCGGCTTTCTGCTGCTGACCGGCTGGGCCGTCCGCACTGCTGAGCGTTTGGTGCCTTCCTATGTCTCCCCGCCCTTCCTGCCTTTGGTGGCGGCCTTCTGGCTTTTCGCGCTGCGGATGATCTTTGGCCTGCTGATGGTGGGGCTTGGTTATGCGCCGCGCATCAGCCCACCGGGGGCGGGATAGCCCATGATGACCCCGCAAAACCTTTTCGTTGCGACCGTCGCGACCTGCCTGCTGAACGGCATGATCAGCCCAACCCTGCCGATCGTCTGGCACCTTTACCCCGTCTGGCTGCCGGAGCTTTTGCCGCCGACCAGGGAAGTGGTTTTCTACGGCGCGTCACTGATTATCTCCACCGCCACGCTGCTGCTTTCCGCCATACCAGCCGCAATTTCAGAGCGCCTGGGCCTCAGCCTGGAACGTGCCATGATGGTCTGGTTCGGCACGGCGCTTTTGCTGGTGCTGCTCGGCCTGGGCTGAGGCGGCCCTTCACGCAAGCGCGTGTTTCCTGCCGCGCCCGAAAGGGGTTAGGCTTACGCGGACCGCACCCGGATATCCTGGGCGCTGCGTGCGGAAGGGCCATACCCTGGAACGGCTTGAAGCAATGGCTGATCTGGTCATCCGGCGCGCACTTGGCTTCGCGAGCCTCGCGATTGCGCTTGTTGTATTGTCGCTTTCCTTCCAATGGGCGCTGGCGCTGCGTTCCGGTGCCATGCTGGTGACGCTGCTTTGGCTGATTGTGCTGCTGAAACTGACTTACGTGCCACGCCAGGATATGCGCCAGAGTGAGATTTGGCTGATGGTGGCTGACCGCCACGCCCCTGATGCCCTGCCCATGCAAAACGCCATGCGCCAGGCCTTCGCAAGCCGGCTGCGCTGGCATGCCGATAGGATCGGTGCTGTGGCGATCAGTCTTTGGGGGCTTTATCTGCTGGTCAGCATCATTGCTTGAACACGCCTTGGCTCAGCCGCAGCGCGCGCTCACCTTGCCAATACCGGTGAAGCGCGCTGTCAGATGCGCCCCAGCCTTCAACCCGACCACCGGGGCGCCAAGCCCCGCCACCACCAGCACCGCGCCCGCGGGCAAACCACCCAACCGCCGGGCTTCCCGCGCTGCCTCAGCAAAAGCTGCCTGCAAATCGAAAGGCCTGCCCCGAGCCGCGCCTTCACCTTCAATCAGCGCGACACGGCTTGGTGTTTCAGGCATGGGGCGGCGCTTGCCAAGCACCAGCAGCCCAAGCCCGGCCAGATCAGCAATTTCCGTCAGGCGATCGGCAGGCCCTTGCGTGAAGCGACTGGCGCTGATGTCTAGCGCCGGGTGGATGGCGGTGATCTCGGGCGGCGTTGTCGCCTCAGGCTTCAAAGCGGCGCCAAGCACGCCAAGCAAGGCGGCCGAGGCACGGCCATGGCGCATGATTTCCACTGCCAGCCTGGCACCATCATCCAGGAAGCGCGCTTCCAGCACGGGCCCGGTGATCAGGCTGCCATCGGCTGCCGGCGCAAGGCGCAAGCCGCAAGGTGCAAAGCCCAGCCGCGCCAGAACGCCGCCGGCCACTTCCTCGGCGTCATCCTGGCTCACGGGCGCCATGCCTGCCGGCAGGGGCGCCAGCGGATTGCCGGTTTCAAAGGCCTCGGCAAGATTGCCGATGGCGCGCTCCATCATGTCCTGATCCATGGTCAATCGGCGATCCGCGGCACTTCATCCTCCTGGAAGCCACCCTCCGGCGGGACATCCAATTGGATCGGCGTGCCGCTGACGGGCGTAAAGCCATAAAGCTGATCGGGCAGCCAGGTGACCAGGCCGGGGAAGGCATAGATCATCAGCATGCACATGATGACAATGTAGATGAAGGGCATGCAGCCGCGGAAAATATCTTCCAACCGCACATGCTTTGGCGCCACGCCCTTCAGATAGAAGGCGGCCATGGCGACCGGCGGCGACAGGAAGGAAGTTTGCAGGTTCAGCGCCACCATCACGCCGAAAAACAGCGGATCAACGCCGAAATCATCCAAAAGCGGCAGGAAGATCGGCACGAAAATCACGATGATTTCCGTCCATTCCAAAGGCCAGCCCAGAATGAAGATCAGCAGCTGCGCCAGGATCATGAAGGTGAAGGTATTAAGCGGCAGGGATTTGAAGAATTGCTCCACCAAATCCTGCCCGCCAAGGTAGCCAAAGACGGAGGAGAAAATCGCACTCCCCACAAACAGCCAGCACACCATGGCCGAGGTGCGCGCTGTCAGGAATACGCTTTCCTTGAGCTTGGCGAAGGAAAAGGACCGATAGGCGATGGCAAGGATGATGGACCCAAGGCTGCCCATGGCCGCGGCTTCGGATGGTGTCGCAAGCCCCATCAGGATCGCGCCCAGCACCATGGCGATCAGCGCGGCCAACGGGATGAAGGATGTCAGCAGCGAGATCGCGATCCTGTAGAAGGGGATATTCACCTCCTCTGGCGGCAGGCGCGGGGCCATTTGCGGCTTCACGATCGCGATGCCCATGGCATAGAGGATGTAAAGCCCCGCCAGCATCACGCCGGGAATGAAGGCAGCGGCATAAAGCTGTACCACCGAAACCCCCGCCGTTGCGCCAAACAGGATCAGCATGATGGAAGGCGGGATCAGGATGCCAAGGCAGCCGCCGGCGCAAATGACACCTGATGCCAGCCTCACATCATAGCCCGCGCGGAGCATGGCCGGGAAAGCGAGCAAGCCCATCAGCGTGACCACTGCGCCCACAATCCCGGTTGCGGTTGCAAACAGCGCGCAAGTCGCAAGCGTTGCAACCGCCAAGGAGCCCGGAATATTGCCGCTGGCCATCTGCAAGGATCGGAATAGCCGGTCCAGGATATTGGCGCGTTCGATGATGTAGCCCATGAAGACGAAAAGCGGCACGCTGATCAGCACATCATTCGACATCACCGCATAGGTGCGCTGCACCAGCAAATCGAAGATGCGTCCTTCCATGCCAAGATAGCCAAAGAACAGGCCCATCGCCATCAGCGTGAAGGCGATTGGGAAGCCCAGCATGATGAAGAACAAAAAAAGAAAGAGCTGCGTGAGCCCGAGCATCCCATCGGTCATGGCGCGTCAGCCCTTCTTCGCGTTTCAACGGGAATTTGGCCGGAATTGGCCAAGCGGCGGGCCAATTCCTCGGGGTCCTGTTCAGCAGCGGCGGCAAGGATTTGCTGTTCCAATTCCTCCACATCCGAAAGCCGCTTCGGCCAGGCGCCTTCACGGATGCAGCGGATACAGCGCACCACTTCCACAAAGCCTTGCAGCAGCAGCAGCACACCCACCACCGGGATCAGGAATTTGAAGGGCCAGATCACAGGCCCGGTTGGGCTGAACATGGACCTTTCATTCTGCGCGAAGCTTTGCGCAAAGAAGGTCCAGCCGGAAATCATGAAGGCGAAAATCGCCGGAAAGAAGAACAGGATGTAAAGCACCAGATCAAGCTTCGCCTGATTTTCAGGCTTGAAATTCCGATAGAGAAAATCGCCCCTGACATGCCCGTTGCGCGACAGCGCATAGGCACCGGCCATCATGAACAGCGTGCCATAAAGCATATAGGAAGTGTCATAGGCCCAGGTGGTCGGCGCGCGGAAGGCGTAGCGCATCACCACTTCATAGGTGACGACAAAAGTCAGTACCAGGATGCTCCAGGCGAAGGTCTGGCCAACCAGGGTGCTGAAGCGATCAATGCCAAGAAGCAATCGCTGCATGATGTTAGCTTTCGATCACGGCCCCAGGAAATGGGGCACCAAAAAGGGTGCGGGCCGAAACCCGCACCCTGTCAGTTACGTTTAGCGCGTGCCGAAGAAGTGATTATAGGAAATCACCGGGCTCGCTTCATAGCGCAGGAAGAAGCTGCCAACACGGCGGCACCAGTCGCGCTGGCTGTCACAGACCTTCTTGAAGAAGGGACCAGCGGCGGGTGATGAGGCATCGCCTTCATACTTCGTCACCACGCGATTCCAGGCGGCAAGCTGTGCGTCCAGCACCGGGCGCGGCGTTGGGCGCACCTGCACGCCCTGCTGCTGCGCCATGGCAAGAAGATCGCGCGAATAGCGATCCTGCAGCTTCCAGGACATATCAGCCGATGCACTTTCGGAAGCGAATTTGATGATCGCCTGATGCTCGGCCGGCAGGGCGGCATATTTCGCCTTGTTGAACAGCACTTCGAAGCTTTCCGTGCGCTGGTGGAAGGACTGGATCATGTAGACCTTCGCCACATCCGGGAAGCCAAGCACGCGGTCGGAAGACGGGTTGTTGAATTCCGCCCCGTCAATGACGCCGCGTTCCAAAGCGGGCACAATCTCACCGCCTGGCAGCGAGACCACCGCCGCACCGAGTTCCGCGAACAAGTCAGCCGCGAGGCCGACAGTGCGATACTTCAGGCCGCGAATCTGCTCTGGCCGCTCGATCACATTCTTGAACCAGCCAAGCGGCTGCGTCGGCATTGGGCCGGTCATGAAGGAGACGACATTCACCTTCACATGCTCATTCAGCAATTCATTATAGAGCGCTTCACCGCCGCCATAATGATACCAGCCGAGCAGCTGGTTCGCATCGCCGAACCAGGGGGGCGAGGTGCCAAACAGCGAAAACGCCTTGTTCTTGCCGAACCAATAGGCCGGCACGCCATGGCCACCATCCAGCGTTCCGGCGCTGACCGCATCCAGCAGCTGGAAGGCGCCAACCACGGCACCGGCGGCAAGCAATTCAAGGCGCAAGCGCCCGCCCGCCATGTCATTCACGCGGCGGACGAAATCGCCCGCGAATTCGTGGAAGATGTCGCGCTGCGGCCAGGTGGACTGGAAGCGCAGCGTCACGGTCTGCGCGCGGCTGACATTGGGGGTGGCAAGCACGGCAAGGCCGGCACCCGTCGCCGCAGCCGCCTTCAAGAAACCGCGCCGCGCGGGCGCTTCGGTGGTGGAACTGGTCATTTGCTTCTCCCTTGATGGTGCCCCCGGCAGGCTGGGGCGGTTCTTCACGAGGGCGTGACATATGGGTGACCGGCAGATGACGCAATGTTTTTTTACAAGGCGCCCGGCTGCTGCAAGCTATTTGGTCACAAAAGCCTTTTCCACCACATAGCTGCCGGGGGCGTTATTGGACCCCTCCGTAAAGCCGCGGGCTTCCAGCATGGCCTTGCAATCGCGGTTCATCGCCTCAGACCCGCAGAGCATCACCCGGTCATGGGCGGGGTCGAGCGCCGGCAAAGCAAGGTCCGTGAAAATCCGCCCGCTTTCGATCAAATCCGTGATCCGCCCCTGGGTCGGGAAGGGCTCCCGCGTCACGGAGGGGTAGTAGCGGAGCTTGCCGGCGATGATCTCACCCAGGAATTCATGCTGCGCCAGGTCGCGTTCGAACATCTCCCGATACGCCAGTTCGGCCACCTGCCGCACGGTATGCGCCACCACCACGGTGCCGTAGCGTTCATAGACATCGGGCTCGCGGGTCAGGCTCAGGAAGGGGGCAAGGCCCGTGCCGGTGGCGAGCAACCAAAGGCTCCGCCCCGGCAGCAGATTATCCGTCACCAAGGTGCCTGTGGGCTTGCGCCCGATCAGCACCGTATCGCCTGGCTTGATGTGTTGCAGGCGTGACGTGAGTGGCCCGTTCTGCACCTTGATGGACAGGAATTCCAATTCCTCATCCCAGGTCGGGCTTGCCATGGAATAGGCGCGGACCAGCGGCTTGCCTTCCACCATCAGGCCGATCATGGCGAATTCCCCGGCGCGGAAGCGAAACGCCGTGTCGCGCGTGCAGCGAAAGGAAAACAGCCGATCGGTCCAGTGATGCACATGCGTCACACGCTCCCCGAAATAGGCGGCGGGGATGGCGGGGGCAGGGGAAGGGGCCGTGTTCATGCCCGCTGTTTTGCGGCGGCGCGGCGCGGCGCGCAACCGTCAATCATGGCTTGCAAGGCTTGCGCGGTCTGTTTCAAGTGGCGGGATGGAAAACCTGCCCGAAGGCGTCCCCTGCGACCCCGCCACCAATCCCCCGCTCGGCCCGCTGGTGGATGCGACCCCGCGGCCCTTGCCGGCGCGCATTGCCCATAAGGGGCAATCGGTTGATCTGGAACCGCTGCACATTCGCCATGCCGATGATCTTTGGCGCGCGGCGGAACGCGACACGGGCGGCGAGACTTGGGCCTATATGGGCTATGGCCCCTTCAAGGATGCGGCGGCCATGCGCGCCCATGTCGCTGGCTTCGCGGTGACGCATGACCCGATCGCCTGGGCCATCCGCCCGCATCGCACCGGCACGGTGGATGGCTGGCTGACGCTGATGCAGATTGCCCCCGCCCATGCGGATATCGAGATCGGCAATATCTGGTTCTCACCCCGCATGCAGCGCACCCGCGCGGCCACGGAAGCGATGTTCCTGCTGATGCGCCACGCCATGGATGATCTGGGCTATCGGCGCCTGGTGTGGAAATGCAATGCGCTCAATATGCCATCGCGCCGTGCCGCTGCCCGGCTTGGCTTTACCTATGAGGGCACACATCGCGCGCATCTGGTAGTGAAGGGCAGGCGCCGGGATACGGCGTGGTTTTCGATGATTGCCGAAGAATGGCCTGTGCGTAGAGATGCCATCGCCGCCTGGCTCGATGGCGCGAATTTTGGCCCGGATGGCAGCCCGCGCCGATCCTTGGCCAGTTTTCGCGGGGATGGGGCGTGACTGAGGGTGGCCGCAATATGGCCGGACTTTCATGACCTGGGTGTTGGTCTTTCCTCAGTTTCTTGGAGGTCTGACCATGAATATCTCCCCAAGCCTGGGCGAGATCGGCTGCTGGGCGCTGATTTTTGCGGGTGTGGCTTATGTCGTGGCCAAGCGCTTTGGTGAGCCTGCGGCCTTTGTCGCCGCCGGAATTGCGGCGCTGACCGTAAAAGCGGCCTTGCTCGACCTTACCTGATCAATAAGGCGCCGGACCTCCTTACCCGAGGCTAGGTCGCCAGTTCCCAAGCCTGATGTGTCGGGACCGGCCTGCCCCCGTGTCCCGATTTTTTTCGCCCTTGCTTCACCCGCCCGGCTGGCGCAGTTTCCGCGCGATTTACCGCATAGGGGAGCTTGCGATGGCCGAAGATACTGTTGGCGCCTTCATTCCGGGTGAGCGCACAATCCGCGCGGGCGCCGCTGCCGGCCCGCTCGCGGGTCTCAGCTTTGCTGCCAAGGATTTGTTCGATGTGGCCGGCACCGTCACCGGCTATGGCAATCCCGATTGGGCAGCGACGCATGCGCCGGCCACGCGCGATGCGCTGGTGATCACGCAGCTTTTGCAAGCGGGCGCCACACTCACCGGTAAGACCAAGACGGTTGAACTGGCCTATGGCTTGACCGGCGAGAATGTCTGGCAGGGCACGCCAAAAAACCCCGCTGCGCCGGATCGTTTGCCCGGCGGGTCTTCCTGCGGTTCCGCGGCTGCCACGGCGGCGGGGTTGGTGGATTTCGCCATGGGGTCGGATACCGGCGGTTCCGTGCGCATCCCCGCTTCCTATTGCGGCGTTTTTGGCATCCGCCCGAGTTGGGGCGCGGTCAGCCTGACCGGCGCCTGCCCGCTTGGGCCGGATTACGACACGGCCGGCTGGTTTGCGCGAAGTGCCACCATGCTGCGCCGTGTTGGTGATGTGCTGTTGCCGCCGGGGGGCGATGGCGCCCTTGGCCCGCTGATGTCGGTGGCTGAAGCCTGGGCCAATGCGGAAGCTGAAACCGTCGCCGCGCTGACGCCCGCTTTGAAGGCCGCCGAATCGCTTTTTGGCCCCGCGCTGGTGACGCATGTCGCGCCCGAGGGCCTGGAAGCGTTTTACGAACATTTCCGCTGCGCCCAGGCCGAACAGGCCTGGACCGCGCTTGGCCCCTGGGTGGCGGCGACCAATCCGAAATTCGGCCCCGGCGTGAAGGAACGCTTCGACGCCGCCGCCGCCATGGACCCAGCCAAATCCGCCGCCGGCCGCGCCTTCCGCCGCGTGGCGCAGGCGCGCTTCCACGCGCTGCTGCGTGGCGGGGCGGTGATGATCTACCCGACTTCCCCGGCGCCGGCGCCGCTTTTGGCCTCAAGCCTCGCGGAGCAGAATGTGGTGCGCGAAAAGACCATGGGCGTGACCGCCATCGCCGGCTTCTGCGGCTTGCCGGAAGTGACCATCCCTGTCGGCAAGGCCAAGGGCGCGCCGGTGGGGCTTTCGCTGGTGGGCGCACCGGGGCGGGACCGCGCCGTATTGGCGGCGGCGGAAGCGCTGGCGGCGTCGCTGGGCATTGGGGGCTGAGCCCATGCTGATTCGCGAAGCCACCGCCGCTGACCTGCCCGCCATTACCGAAATCTACGCCCATCACGTGCTGCATGGCGCCGGCACGTTTGAGGAAGTACCGCCTGATGAGGCCGATATGGCCGCGCGCATGAAGAAAGTATTGGCCGGGCCAGGCAATGTCTGGCTGGTGGCGGAAGGGGAGGCGGGGGAGATTCTGGCTTACGCCTATTACGGCGCCTTTCGGGAGCGTTCAGCCTATCGCTTCACGGTCGAGAATTCGATTTATGTGCGCGATGATGTGCGCGGCCAGGGTGTGGGCAAGGCTTTGGTAGCGGAATTGATCGCGCGTGCGGAAGCGGCGGGCTTCCGGCAAATGCTGGCGGTGATTGGCGATTCGGAAAATGTCGGGTCCATCGGGCTGCATGTGTCGCTTGGCTTTCGCCATATCGGCACCATGCGCGCGGTTGGCCTGAAATTCGGCCGCTGGGTGGATGTGGTGACGATGCAGCGCAGCCTGGGTGAGGGTGAGAAGACGCTTCCCGCTGACGCCTGAAACCAGCGACCGGTTCAGGCGCCAGGCCACATGAAGAACAGGTCAGCCGAGATGCTTGGCGAAAAACGCCAATGTGCGTTCCTGCGCAAGTGCGGCATCCTTCGCCACATAGGAACCGCGCTCATCACAGCCAAAGCCATGGCCGGCGCCCATATAGACGAAGATTTCCACTTCCTTCCGCGCGGCGCGGATGGCTTCCACATCACTCATGGGGATTGAGGCATCGGTTTCGCCGAAATGCAGTTGCGTTGGGCAATTCGGCACCTCATCCTTCGCCGCCGCAATG
>JBIIIE010000022.1:0-16625 GCA_044235135.1 Roseomonas sp.
CATCTTCCGAACAAAGAAACGCCGCAAGCGCACCAATCTTGTCAGGCGATATCAAGCGCCCGGATGGTTGACGAATGGCAAGAAACTGCTCCAGCGTTTCAGCTTCGCTCAAGCCTGACGCTGCTTGCTGAGCCGCAAGGCTGCGCTGCGTATTGGGCGTATCAGCCGTGCCGGGGCAGAGCGCATGGCAGGTGATATTGAAGGGCAGCCCTTCAAGCGCGACAACGCGGGTAAGGCCAAGCAACCCATGCTTGGTGCTGCAGTAATCGGCGCGCTGCGGCGTTCCCAGAAAGGAATAGACGGAAGCCAGGTTGAGGATTCGTCCCCAGCGCCGTTGTTTCATGCCGGGCATTGTCAGGCGGATCAGATGAAACGGCGCAGTCAGATTGACCGCAATGGCGTAATCCCAGCGTTCAACGGGAAAGTCTTCAATATTGGCGCGGTGGCGAATGACCGCATTATTCACCAAGATATCAACCGCCCCCAAACGCTGTTCGGTCGTGCGCACCAAATCCTCAATATCTGCCAGCCTGGAGACGTCAGCGCCATGATAGGCAGCGTCCACCCCCTTTGCCTGAAGTTCCGCAAGGCGGCTGTCAATGAGGGTTTGATCACCAAAGCCATTCAGCATCACCTTGGCACCCTTGTCAGCGAGGGCCTTGGCAATGCCATAACCAATACCATCCAAGGACCCGGTGATGAGAGCAGTTTTTCCTGCAAGCATAGCCTTGCCTTTCATGAACTTGGTTTCGGCGCTTATCGACGCCGATTCACAGCGTCAGCCCAAAGCGCGACGCCGCGCAATAGCGGCTATATCCTTGATCTTCGCGCATGCTGAAGCGACGCGTGATCGGCTGGCGCATGGTCACTGAGCCCCCATCTGCCTGCCTTCACAATGACAGCGCTGTGCCGGAAAGGTAGCGACACCCAAAACCTAGTCAAGTTCATGCAAGCGCGTCAAATCATGGAGACACTAACTGGAGCGCATCCTACGCGCTGCGGCTTCCCCAATCATCACACAGGTAAAGTGCAGATTGGCGCGGCAATCGGAAGGCATGATCGAAGCATCCGCAACGCGCAGCCCTTCCACGCCCCGCACCTTGAGATCGGGGTCTACCACGCCGCGCGGGTCTTCATAAGCACTCATGCGACAGGTGCCGGCAGCATGTTGGATATCACCTGCCTGATCAAGCATGAGTTGATCCAACGCATCATCGGAAAGCGCTGCGGCTTCCGTCATGGTCAGCGCAGTTTCACCAAAGGTGATGGCATCTGCAATCTCGGCAATCGGCAGAAGCGCGCATAGCTTTGCCAGGCGCCGCACACCATCACGCATCCGAAGCCGATCCGCCGGATGATCCAGCATGTTTTCTTCCACTACCGGCTGCGTATCCGGATCAGATGAGATCAATCGCACTTCGCCGCGCGACAGCGCATCATAAAGCGCAACGCCGATCCCACCATTGGGCGCCACGCCGCCTTCGGCCAGGCCACGATGATTATAGGCGATGATGATCATGTCACGCTCACCACCGCCGGCCAGTTTACTGCTATAGGTCAGGCAGCAATTGGTATGGCGCGCATCCGCGCCTTCAGCGCGAAAGCGGGGCTTGAGCGCCAGGCTCGCGCGCAGGATCGGGTGATCCATGAAATGCTGCCCAACAGCGGGCGCATCTTGCATGACCGAAATGCCAAGTGCGCTGAGCGCCGCCGCATCCCCAATACCGCTGCGCATGAGGATGCAGGGGCTATGGATGGCGCCGGCGCAAAGCACGACCTCTCGCCCGCGGATATCCTCAAAGGCGCCGGTGCCGAAGCGCACCCGCACACCAGCAGCGCGACGCCCTTCGAAGATCACGCGATCCACCAGCGCATCGCCACGAATGGTCAGGTTCGCGCGCCCGCGTGCCGGTTCCAGATAGCCATCATTGGTGGTCACGCGCTGGCCATGGCGCAGATTGATCGGGTTCCAGGAAAGCCCTTCACCATCCGGCGCATTCAGATCAGGCTTGACGGGATAGCCCGACATGTGTGCGGCATCGCGCAGTGCGCAATCAACCGCGCCCCAGTTTTCTTCCGGCATGCGCCAGACAGGAATGGGGCCGCCCTGGCGTTTGCCCGGTACGCCGTAATTCGCATCATCTTCGATGGCATCGAAAAGCGGCATGACATCGGCCGCCGACCAGCCCTCACACCCTGCTTCCGCCCAGGCATCGAAGGCGGCTGGCACACCGCGAATGGCGATTTGCGCATTGACCGTGGAAGAACCGCCCAGCGCCTTGCCACGCCAATAGAATTTCGGCACCTGAGTACGGGTGCGGCGCGTCATCAGCCCGGGCCATTGCCAGGTGGCTTGGTGCTTCGGGTCATGCATGAAGGGTACGATATTCGGGCTGCGGAGTTCGGGCGGTGCTTCCGCCGCGCGCCAATCACGCCCTGCCTCCAACAACAAAACGCGCCGATGTGAATCCTCAGAAAGCCGCGCTGCCAACGCGGCCCCTGATGAACCTGCGCCGACCACGATCACATCATACATGGCTGAGAACTCCCGACTGCATTTTTCAGCGCCCCATCAGCGCCTCAGCCCGCGCGCGGTGGGCTGCCGCCAGATCCTCACGCGCCAAAAGCGTGGTCAAGGCATTGCGCGCTTCCATTGTTTTGCCTACGCGGATCTGCAATTCAGCAAGATCAAGCACAGGTTCCGCCATGGCAGGCGCCAGGCGCATGGCTTGTGCAAAAGCATTGGCGGCTTCCGCCTGATTCCCGAGCTTGAGCCAAACGCGCCCGAGCAAATGGCGCAAATCAGCGCTATTCGGATCCTGATCCAACCCGCGCCGTGTCGCGAGCATGGCTTCGCGCGTGCGGTTCATCGCCAAAAGCACATTGCCTTCATGGAAAAGTGCCCAAGGGTCGCGCGGTTGCATCACAAGCGCCTTGCGGATTTCACTGAGCGCCTCATCCAAACGCCCAGCCTGCACATAAACCTCGGCCAGGGCGACATGCACCCAAATGGCGCGCGGGTCGAGTTGCTGCGCGCGGCGATAATCCTCAAGCGCGGCCTCCACGCGGCCCAGACGGAATTGCGCAAGGCCGCGCAGATACCAGGCCGCGCCCTGTTCAGGATTGGCATTGACCATGATCTCGGCCACATCAAAGGCATCACGCGCACGGCCTTCACGCAAATAGCTCCGCCCCATCAGGCCGCGCGCAGTGGTTTCGGTAGCGGCATCGCCCCCCGCGCTCCGCAGCAAGGCCCGCAGCCTGTCGCGCACAATCGCCTGGTCCGGTTCGCTCTGTGCCACATGCCACGCGTAAAGGCGCGGCTGAATCACGCGCCAAATCTCTGGTGCCGCACGCGCCAGCAATTGATCCACCGCATCGGCCGGCAAGCCATCAATATCAGCAACCAAGCCATATCCCGCCAACCGCAGGCGGAGCTTTAGTTGTTCCTTTTCCAGCACGATCTCACCGGTGATGCGCCGGCTCGGCGTGCCGAAGACGCTGCGCAGCAATGTCGCCAGTGCACGCAATGAAAGTCCCGCAATGGGTACATTGAAATCCGGTTGATCACCGGCAAGTTCCAAACGTTGCTGACCAAGTCTTTCGGCGGTGACGGTATTTTGTACCAGCACCACCTGATCAAGCAGCCGAAGTGCGACTACATCTGGCGAAAGCCCGGCTTCGGCCAGCCTGGTCGGCACTTGGATGGGCGCGATTTCGATATCCTGCCGCCGCATTTCGCGCAGCAGCAGCAGCACGAAAGCCGCGGCCAATAACAAAGGCACGACGCGAAAGACAAAGCCATAAAGCCCATCCCACAGCGCCACCACAAAGCCAATCAGCCCTTCCTTGCGTGGGGGCGAGGCTTGGTCGCTCATGGCGTGTTCAGAAAATCCCGAATGGCGCTGATCTGATCCTGCGCCATCAGGGCCGGCGCATGGCCGGCATCGGCAATTTCAATCAGGCGTGTTCCGGGTTTGCGCGCCATTTCCGCCGCGACATCGGCAGGCAGGATATCGCTGGTGACACCGCGCAGGATCAGCACCGGAATGGAAATGGCAGTCCAGAAGGATGAAAGATCAATATCGGCAATCTCATCCGCACTGAAAGCCCGGATGATGGTGGGATCATAATGCAGCCTTAGCACGCCTTCAGAATCGCGTCGGGCAGAGGTTTCAGCCAGGTGCCGCCATTCTGCATCGCTCAGCTTGCCAAAGGGCGCATGCACGTCGCGCAAATAGCTCTCCAGCGCTGCGATATCGGCAAAGGCCGGCGGGGAGCCTTTGATGTAAATGCGAATACGCTCCAGCGCAGTGGCAGGGATGACCGCTCCGATATCATTCAGCACCAGACGCCTGATCGCATTACCGGGTGTGGCCGCAATGCCCATACCGCAAATGCCGCCCAAGGATGTGCCCACCCAATCCACCGGCCCATCCATCCGCGCGAGCAAATGCGCCAAAGCCTGGGAATAGATTGGTGGCTGATAGAGCGCGGGATTGGGCAGCCAATCGGATGCACCACGCCCTGGCAAATCCGGGCAAAACACGCGCCGACCGGAAGCGGCAAGCGCGGCGGCGAGAGCATCAAAATCCCGCCCGCTTCGCGTCAACCCATGCACGCAAATCACGGGCGCGCCATCAAGCGGGCCCCATTCCAGCCAACGCAGCGTGAAGAAACCCGCAGGCGATAGCCAGCGCAAAGCGCCGGCACGGGCACCCGCGGGCAGCGTCATCACAAAATGCCTTTTTCCTTGAGCGCGGCGATGTCAGACGCACTCATCTTCAGCACATCGCTCAGCACGGCATTGGTGTGTTCCCCCAAGACCGGCGGCGCGCTGCGATAGCTTGGTGGGGTCGCGGAAAGCTTCACCGGGTTCGCGATGACCTTCACTTTTTCGCCGCTGCCATGGGCCATTTCCACCACCATATCCCGCGCCTGCACATGGGGATCGGCGAAAACCTGTTCCAGCGTATTGATGGGGCCACACCCGATCTTGAGCGCTTCCAGCGCATCAATCCATTCCGCCGTGGTTTTGGATTTCATCACGGGTGTCAGTGTATCCGTGACCAATTGGCGGTTCTGCACGCGGATGGGATTTGTCGCGAAGCGCGGATCGGAAAGCAAAGCTTCCTGGCCGAAAGCCTTGCAGAAACGCTCAAAAGTCGGGTCATTGCCAACTGCCAGGATGATGTAACCATCCTTGGTCGGGAATTCCTGATAGGGCGCGATATTCGGGTGCTGATTGCCAAGGCGCGGCGGGTTTTCGCCCGTCGCCAGATAATTCATGCCCTGATTGGCGAGCCAGGCGACGTGTGTGTCCAGCATGCCGATATCAATCTGCTGGCCTTGACCCGTGCTGTTGCGATGGTTCACGGCAGCCAGAATGCCGATGCAGCCATAAAGCCCCGCGAAAAGATCCGCGACCGGCACACCAACCTTTTGCGGTGAGCCATTGGGTTCACCCGTCAGTGACATCACGCCACCCATGGCCTGGATCAACGCATCATAACCGGGGCGCGGCGCGTAAGGGCCGGTCTGGCCAAAGCCGGTGATGGAACAATAGATCAGGCGCGGATGGGTCTTGGCCAATTGTTCATAGCCCAGGCCGTATTTTGCCAAGGCGCCAACCTTGAAGTTTTCCACCAGGATATCGCAATGTTCCAGCAGCTTGTGGATGATCGCCTGGCCCCCAGGCTTCGCGATATCCAGCGTGACGGATTTCTTGTTGCGATTGACGCCGACGAAATAAGCGCTTTCCTTGGTATTCGGCACGAAGGGCGGCGCGAAGCCGCGCGTATCATCACCCGCTTCCGGGCGTTCAATCTTGATCACTTCCGCGCCCAGATCGCCCAGCATTTGCGTGCAGGTGGGGCCGGCCAGAACGCGCGTCAGATCGAGCACACGCAAACCAGAAAGGGGACCAATGGGGGAGGTCATTACACTCTTCCTCTCAGTAAATTTAGGCCGCGCCTTCAGGCGTCCTTCTTCACGCTCCGCACCGCTGATGCCAGCGCCGCAACCTGATCCAGCACCTTCTGCGCCGTGCCAGGCTTGGCGCGGCCTTCTGCGTCCAGATCGCCGGCCAGCACATCAATCAACGCTGAAGCCACAACAGCGCCATCGGCAATCCGCGCGGCCTCAGCTGCCTGTTCCGGTGTGCGCACGCCAAAGCCAATCGCGATTGGCAGCTTGGTGTGTTTGCGGATGCGCGGAATGGCGTCCGCCAATTCGGCGCCGGTGGCGCTGCGCGTGCCGGTGATGCCGGTGATGGCAACGTAATAGATGAAGCCGGATGTCGCGGCCAAAACCTTGGGCAGCCGCGCTTCATCCGTGGTCGGCGCGATCAGGCGGATCATATCAAGCCCGGCGGCACGCGCCTGGGGTTCGATCTCATCCGCTTCTTCGGGTGGCACATCCACAATGATCAGGCCATCCACGCCCGCCGCCGCCGCATCGGCGCAGAAATGGGCGCCATAGGACAGGATGGGATTGTAATAGCCCATCAGGATGATCGGGGTGGCCGCATCTTCCGCGCGGAATTCGCGCACCATTTGCAGCGTGCCGGCAAGCGTCGCCCCCGCCTTCAGCCCGCGCTGACCGGCGCGCTGAACGGTTGGGCCATCGGCCATGGGGTCAGTGAAGGGGCAGCCAATTTCAATCAAATCCGCGCCCGCGCCAGGAAAGCCCCGCAGGATTTCCATGGATGTCGCACGGTCCGGATCGAAAGCTTCCAGAAAGGGGATCAGGGCGCCGCGCCCTTCGGCGTGAAGGGAAGCGAAGCGCGCGGCGATGCGTGACGTTTGGCTCATGACACTCACATCGAAACGCCAAGGGCGCGCGCCACGGTGAAGATATCCTTATCCCCGCGCCCGCACATATTCATGATGATCAGCTTATCCTTCGCCATCGTCGGCGCGACCTTGATCACATGCGCCAACGCATGCGCCGGTTCCAAAGCGGGGATGATGCCTTCCATGCGCGAACATAGCTGGAAGGCGGACAGTGCCTCATCATCCGTCGCACTCATGTATTCCACGCGCTTGATGTCATGCAGCCAGGCGTGTTCGGGGCCAACGCCGGGATAATCCAGGCCGGCGCTGATCGAATGCGCCTCCAGAATCTGGCCGAATTCATCCTGCAACAGATAGGTGCGATTGCCATGCAGCACACCGGGACGGCCCTTGGTGAGTGACGCGGCGTGTTCTTCCGTATCCACGCCCTTGCCCGCGGCTTCCACGCCATGCATGGCGACACTCGCATCATCCAGGAAGGGGTAGAACAGCCCCATGGCATTGGAACCGCCGCCAATCGCCGCCACCAGCAAATCCGGCAAGCGGCCTTCGGCGGCCAGCATCTGTTCGCGCGCTTCCGTGCCAATCACGGATTGGAAATCGCGCACCATCATGGGGAAGGGGTGCGGGCCAGCAACCGTGCCGATGCAGTAATAGGTATCACGCACATTGGCGACCCAATCACGCAGCCCCTCATTCATCGCATCCTTCAGCGTCGCAGCGCCCGAGGTCACGGGCACAACCTCTGCCCCCAGCAGCTTCATGCGGAAGACATTGGGCTGCTGCCGTTCCACATCGGTCGCACCCATGAAGACGGTGCAGGGCAGATCGAACAAGGCGCAGGCAGTCGCGGTGGCCACACCATGCTGCCCGGCGCCGGTTTCCGCGATGATGCGCGTTTTGCCCATGCGCTTCGCCAGCATGATCTGCCCCAGCACGGCATTGATCTTATGCGCGCCGGTATGGTTCAGCTCATCGCGCTTGAAATAGATTTTGGCGCCGCCGAGCTTCTGCGTCAGGCGTTCCGCGAACCAAAGCGGGCTGGGCCGACCCACATAATGCGTCAGCAGCCGCCGCCATTCATTCATGAAGGCGGGGTCGCGCTTCGCTTCCTCATAGGCTTTCTCAACCTCAAGGATCAGCGGCATCAGGGTTTCGGCGACGAAACGCCCGCCATAAGGGCCAAAGCGGCCGCGGGCATCAGGCCCCTGGCGGAGGGAATTGGGCAGCGGCTTGTTCAAGGCAGTCTCTCAAATTGCTGGATTGACTGCCTCTTTAATGCAGAACCCGCCGGGGTCAAACCCGGTGGGCGAGGGGCGGACTATTCCAGCCGCGCCGCCTCATCAAAGGAAAGCCGCGGGCTGCGCGGGAACAGGCCAGCGGGGTCGCCATAGCCCAGATTGACCAGAAAATTGGACTTCCAGCCGGTGCCAAACAGGAACAGCTCATCCACCTTGGCATTGTCAAAGCCGCTCATGGCGCCGACATCAAGGCCCACGGCACGGGCCGCCAGCATCAGATAGGCACCTTGCAAGGACCCGTTCCGAAACGCGGTCTTTTCCGCGAACTCGGGACTTGAGGTGAACCAGGGCTTGGCATCCGCATGCGGGAACAACTGGCCAAGCTTGTCGTAGAAATAGCTATCATAGCAGACAATCGCCGTGACCGGGGCGGTCATGGTTTTCTCCGTATTGCCCGCCGAAAGCGCTTCCTTCAGCTTCGCCTTGCCTTCTGCCGTACGCACAAAAACAAAGCGCGCCGGTGAGGAATTGGCCGAGGTCGGGCCCCATTTCAGCAGATCATAAAGCTCATGCAGCTTGGCATCCGGCACGGGCCGATCCTGCCATTTGTTCTGGGTGCGCGCGGCGCGAAAAAGCTGGTCAAGCGCCCGATCATCCAGGGGCGCGGCGGTTTCCGACATGGTTGGGCTCCGTCAGGGCAATGAAAACAGGGGGTCTATAGCGTCAGGCTTCCACCTGTTCCACCGCCACCACTTCCGGCACGTAATGGCGCAGCATGTTTTCCACGCCATGCTTCAGCGTGGCGCGGGAAGATGGGCAGCCGGAACAAGCACCCTGCATGCGCAGCCGCACAATGCCATCGCGAAAGCCGCGAAACACGATATCTCCGCCATCGCTGGCGACTGCGGGGCGCACGCGCGTGTCCAGCAATTCCTTGATCTGGGCGACGATTTCCTGATCCGCTGCCTCAAAATCCTCAGCATGTTCTTCGGCCGCAGCGCCTTCCAGAATGGGCATGCCGGCCAGATAATGTTCCATGATGGCGCCCAGCACCTGCGGGCGGAGCATCTGCCAATCCGCATCCAGTGCCTTGGTGACCGTCACGAAATCGGAGCCAAAAAACACCCGCGCGACATCGCCAAGGCCAAACAGCCGCTCAGCGAGGGGGGAGCGGCCCGCAGCTTCTTCCGGACTCGTGAAATCCGCTGTGCCGCGCCCGCCGATCACGTCACGACCTGGCAGGAATTTCAGCGTGGCAGGATTGGGTGTGGCTTCGGTTTCGATGAACATGGCTTGGCCCTATGGATGGGAGGGGGTTTCCGGACCTATCTGGTCCTTTTTCCCCCGAAAGGCAACAGGGCCGGCCCGATCACACCCGTTCAGGATTGCCCCGCAATAGGGTGAAGCGCGTGGGGGCCATGGCGCCGGAAAGATCAATCGCCACCAGATCCTGCCCAAGTTGGAAATAGACAAAGCAGGTCTCCCGGCCGGGATTGATCCTTTCCCAGCTTGAACAGACCTGATCGCCGCGGAAGGCGACGCGCCCCCGGTCGGTGGCGGTTTGCCCATTCACCCCCTGAAGCTTCAGCCGCTGCGACCCATCCGCCGCGATATGCACCATCAGGCGGGAACCATTGGGCATCCGCCGATCAAGCGTATTGCCAGCGGCAAGGCGGCGGAATTCATCCGCCGAAAGCCGCTTGCCGCCTGTGATGTTGAAATCCGCCGGCCGTGCCTGGGTGGGCGGCGCGCCGGCAAGCGGGCCGGGCGGCGCGCCATTCTGCGCGCAGGCCGCCAGTAGCAGGCCAAACATCAGGATGGAGGAACGAAGGGGGCTCTTCATCGCGCGGTTTCCTTCTGCGCTTTTGTGGGGATCATCGGGGAATGGCGCGCTGGGCGCTGATGGCGCTTTCCATGACGCGGTTCTGGCCAAGCTGGTTCAGCATGCTGCGCATGCCGGCGACATCAACCGAGACATTCGTGAAGCGCTGCACCTGCTGGCCATTGGCGGCGTTCTGCACAATGCTGGTAATGCCATTGCTGATCATGGTTTGGATGCGGGTCGCGCCATTGGCGCCGAGCGATTCCACCATGAAGGGCGCGCCGGACATGGTGACTTGCCGCGCCACGCCATTCGCATCCGTGACCGTCATCATCGGTGCCGACATGCCGGGGCCAAGCGCGGTATTGGGCATATTCAGCCGTTCCGCGGTGACCCCGCCAAGGCGTGTTTCGATATTAAAACCGAAAGACACCATCATGCCGCCTGGCATGGCGAAGCCGCCGCGCATTTCGGCCAATTCATCCGTTGCAATGGCATTGGCAGCCAGGCGCAGCTTTGGTCCGCTGGCGTCTTCCATACCCAAAGCCTCGGCATAGGCTTCATGGATGTCAGGCGCAGCCTTTCCAGGGCCTGCACCGATCAGGGTGACAGAGAGAATCGCGGCGGAGACGAGAAGGGAATTCCGTTTCATGGCTGGTGCGTCCTGCTCAAAAAATCCATGGGCGGATTTGAATGCCGCCTTGATACAAGGGCGCGCCTGGAATACCGAAGCCGGTCAGGCTGCGGTCCAGTGCATCACGCACCAGCGTGCCGGGGGCGCGGCCCCGCATGCCCCAGTCTTCCGCCAGGTTGAAATTCGCGCGGCCGATTTCAGGGCGGTCAAGGATGACGAAAAGCACACCATTCCAGCTCTCCTCAAATCGCACGCGTGGCATGCTGCGCGTGCCAAGAGCGGGGTCTGCCAGCAGAATACGATCCGCTGAGATGCCCCGCAGCAGCACGAAATGCCGATAACCATTGGTGTCAACCAAAGCGATGGCGGGAACACCGGCTTCGGCAAGCTTGTCCAATGGAAGTCGGAAGCCTTCAGCACGGAGACCGCGCCGCGCAAGGAAATTACGCATATCCAGCAGTGAAAACCCGGCGTTACGAATGCGCGCTTCGTCGCCACGTGCGATCATTTCCTTGAGGATTTCCTCCTCCGTTATCGGCATGCCGTAGTGATAGGTGAGCAATGTTGCCAGCGCCGCGGAACCGCAGGAGAAATCGGCCTGCTGGCGCACAATCCGATGAAAGCGCCGCGCTCGAAGATCTCTCACGCGCGGTGCAATCGCCGCCCCGCCGGTCAGCTGGGGGGAGATGGTCAGATTGACCTTCGCATCATTGGACAAGGCGGCAGGCGCTTCCGGCCGCGTGGCGCAAGCGCCAAGCAGCAGGACAAGCACGACCGCCATGGGAAGGGGGCGCATCAGCGACATCAGCGGAGCGTGATGTTCACCGTGGTCACGGACTGGAAAAGTGAATTATTGCCGCTGTTCTGGAAGACCGTGGTAAAGCCGCCGGTGCTGTTCAGCGAACCCGTAATGCTGTTGCCGCCTGTGACACTGCCAGTCCCGATAGTATTGCCTTCCACCAGGGCGGAGCCAACCGAAACAGGCTCCACATCCCCGCGCCCGGCATGGCGCGATAATTCGCGCGCGGTAAGGGGCGTGGCGCCGGCAAACAGCTCAAGCCCCTTGGCGGGGTCAAGGGCAAGCGCGCCTTGCAGGGGTAGTGTCGCAACCAGGGCAAAGCAGGCGATAAATTTACGCATGGCGTCATTCTCTCCTTCTCGTCATGAAGCCAGGCAGGGTGCTGGCAGGGGCGGGAGTTTAAGTTCCATTCAAACGCAAACGCCGAACGCGCCGGCGGCTACCCGCCGACGCGCCCGAAGCTGATCAGTTGGTACGCTGATAGATGGCACCAATCGCCACCGCATTCTGCATCAAGCTGTTCGCACCGGCATTCTGCGAAACCTGCGTCACGCCCGTTGCGCCATTGAAGGAATTGGTCATGCCAACCGAAGCCGAACCAAGGCTTGCGCTGGCATGATTGCCGGTCACGCTGCCAAGATTGCCCGCCGCCGCAATGGTGGTGGACAGATCCTCGATCGCGCAATTGCAATAGGTGATGGAGGCCAGCGCAGAGCTGTTCTGCATCAGGCTATTGGCACCAACATTCTGGTTCACATTGGCCGTGCCCTGGAAGCCATTGAAGGAGCCAATGACATTGCCCGCCGCAGTGTGCTTCACATCCGTTGAGTGATTGCCTGAACCGGTTACCTGACCGGCATTCACCGCAATCGCCCAGGCGTCACGATCCTGTTCGATGCCGCGGATGTTCTCCACACTGGTGAGCGCTGTTGCATTCTGCATCAGGCTATTGGCGCCGGCATTCTGGTTGACCTGCACAAGGCCGGTCGAGCCATTGAAGGCGTCATCCATTGTAGCGGTTGCTTTCGTACCTGGGGCCAGAAGCAACGGCGAGGTGTTCTCGCTGGTATTTCCGACCACCTGCCCGACATTGACGGCAACAGAATTGGAATTCGCATCGCCACGTGGCGGCCCGAAGAAGATCGGCGACGCCACTTCGCAGTCGCATCCTTCAACATAGGAAATCGCGACCGAGTTCTGCAGGCCCGAATTGGCGCCCGCGTTCTGGTTCACATTTGCGACGCCGCGGAAGCCCAGGAAGCTGCCGCGCAAGGCGGCGCTTTTTTCCTGACCCGTGCTGGTCATGGAACGGTTGCCGCCAACTTCGCCAACATTCACCGCCAAGGCAGCTGCATAGTAATCCTGCACATTCTGCAGCTGAGAAGGCCAGCCATTGGCATTGGCAACACCGCCAAAAGCCAGCACACCCGCCGAAGCCAAAAGAAGTTTTTTCATGATGTTCACCTCTATCCTCATGTTGTGGTCCGGCAGCGCCGGCGCGATTTGACTAACACAGGCATTCGTAACCGCGCCGTGTTTCAAGCCGAGTTGATGGGGAAGGCGGTTCACGGAAATGCAAGGCGGCGAAGATTTGGCGTTCTTCGGAAAACTCGCGTTTCTGTCATCGCTGATCACAGATTTCCTATTTGCGATGTTTCGCTCTGCCAAACATCTTCATGCGTGAGCGTATCGTCCTTGGTATCCATGCATAAAGGGGCGGGACGCTTGGGTTTTCCTCCAGCCGCGAAGGTCGCAAGCATGCCAAATGAACAAAGAGAAATTCCATCCGGCGAAAACAGCAGATATGCATCGGCGCAAGGTGCGCGGCCGATCCTGCTATCCTTGCTTCCTGCCGCATCAATCGTTTTTCTTGCTATCGGCACAGCACAGGCACAAGGCAATACGGCAAGCCAGGCACCGACCGCGCAAACCGCTTCCACCGCTGCCGAGGCCGCTGCCGCACAACAGCAGGAACAACAGCGCGTCATTTCAACCGACCCTACGCTTGCGCGCGTGGGTGGTGTGCTGACACCGCGTGGCATGTTCGCGCTGGAACCTTCCTATGAGTATTTTTATGCACAAAATACGCAAGCCATCGTCAATGGCTTCACCATCATTCCCGGAATTACCTTCGGCACCGTGGACATCCGCCAATCCACGCAGCGCGGCAATCTTGGCGCGGTCACGCTGCGTTATGGCGTGACGGATCGGATGGAAGTGAATGTCCGCGTTCCCTGGCTCAGCCAAAGCGATACGATCCAAACAGCACCGGCGGATACCAATGCGCAGCCCATCACCATTGGCCCCACCGGCAGTGGGCTTGGTGATATTGAATTCGGCACCAGCTATCAAATCAATAATGGTCTGAATGATTGGCCTGTTTTCATCGCCAATTTGCGCGTCAAAAGCGATTCCGGCCGCAGCCCTTTTGATGTGCCCATCTTCACCATTGCGGACCCGCAAGGCGGCTTCAGCCGCGGCCTGCCAAAAGAATTGCCAACTGGCACAGGGTTTTGGGCAATTGATCCCGGTTTGACTGTTGCTTGGGCGTCTGACCCGGCAGTGTTTTTCGGCAGTCTTCGTTATATCTGGAACATCGCGCGGGATGTGGATTTACAGGATAGCGCCGGTGGCCCGCCGGCGCGCACCAATCTCGATCCTGGTGACGGCGTTGGTCTCAATTTCGGTGTTGGCTTTTCCTTGAATGAGAAAAGCTCCATCAGCATCAGCTATGAACATGTGCGCATCTCGGCATCCCGGTCGGACGGGCGCAAAATCACGGGTTCGGATTACGATACCGGCACCTTCAATTTTGGCCTTTCCTATCGCGTATCTGACCGCATGAGCATCAATCTTGGGGTAGGCATTGGGGTGACGGATCAAACGCCGGATACACGCATCATTCTGCGCGTGCCGATCCGGTTTTCACTGTAATGAAACAGCGGGGGTGCAATGCCGCGCCCCCGCCCGTTCATGTGCCGCAAAATGTGGCCAGCACGCGTTCTTCCGGCTTGGGCGGGCTGGCGTAATCGGCCCTTTCCGGCTGATCTTCATAGGGCCGCGCCAATACTGCCATCAGCGCTTCAAAGGGGCGGAAATCATCCCGGTCTTCGGCGGCGCGGATCGCGGCTTCCACCAAATGATTGCGCGGGATGAAGGCGGGGTTGGCGGCGCGCATCAGCTGTGCGGGGGCCGCTTCGCGCGTCAGCCGCGCCCGCCAGCCCTCGGCCCAGGTATCAAATGCCGCCGGATCGGTGAATTGCGCGCGGGCTGGCGCCGCATCGCCTTCCACCGCATCGGCCAAGGCGCGAAATGTCAGGGTGAAATCCGCGCCCTGTTCCGCCATGCGGCGGAGCAAATCCTCGATCAGCGCGGTATCTTCCGGGGTGCGCTCTGCGATACCGATCTTCCGCGCGAAGCCATCGAAATAGGCGGCTTCAAAAGCCGGTGCGAATTCCCCGAGCGCCGCCTGCGCCATCTCCAGCGCGGCTTCTTCCTGCGCCGATAATAGCGGCAGCAGCGCCTCCGCCAGACGCGCCAGATTCCACTGCGCCATGCGTGGCTGATTGGCATAGGCATAGCGGCCGCCATGATCAATGGAACTCAAAACTGTTGCGGGATCATAGGCATCCATGAAGGCGCAGGGGCCGTAATCAATCGTCTCACCGCTGATGGTCATATTATCGGTATTCATGACGCCATGGATGAAGCCGATATGGAGCCATTGCGCGATCAGCTTCGCCTGGCGCGCGATGACGCCCGAAAGCAGCGCGACATAGGGATTTTCCGCCTCAGCCGCGCTGGGTTCATGCCGCGCAATGGCGAAATCAGCGAGCAGCTTCAGCGCTTCCTGATCATCCCGCGCAGCGAAATACTGAAAACTGCCGACACGAATATGGCTGGCCGCCACGCGCGCCAATACGGCGCCTGGTTGCAGCTTTTCGCGCAGCACCGCCTCACCGGTCATCGCTACAGCCAAGGCACGCGTGGTGGGCACACCAAGCGCGGCCATGGCTTCGCTGATGATGGCCTCCCGCAGCATCGGCCCCAGCACGGCGCGGCCATCGCCACCGCGCGAAAATGGCGTGCGCCCGCTGCCTTTCAGATGGATATCGCGGCGCTGCCCATCACGACCGATCACTTCGCCCAGTAGTAGCGCGCGGCCATCGCCCAATCGCGGACTAAAACCGCCGAATTGATGCCCGGCATAGGCCATGGCCAAGGGATCAGCGCCATCGGGCACCAGATTGCCGGCGAAAATCGCCGCACCCTCGGCGCCGGCAAGCGCCGCCGCATCAATGCCAAGCGCTTCCGCCAAAGGCGCATTGAAAAACACCAGCCGAGGCGCCGCTACGGCAATGGGTGTCTGCCGGATATAGAAGCGTTCCGGCAGGCGGGCATAGCTATTGTCGAAGGGAAAGCGCGCGCTCATCCCAGGCGCGGCATGGGGTTGGCGATGGGCATGGCCATCTTCGTCTTGCCCAGCGCATTCCAGCCGCGATCATATTGCGGGGGCGTCGGCACCGCTTCCGTGCGGCCAAGCTCGGCTGCCGCATGCAAGGGCCAATAGGGGTCGCGCAGCAGCACGCGGGCCAGATAGATCCAATCCGCATGGCCTTCATCCAGAATGGCCTGGGCCTGCTTGGCTTCCGTGATCAGCCCGACCGCGGCGGTGACGATGCCGGCACCTTTTTTCACCGCCGCCGCCCCCGGCACCTGATAGCCAGGCCCCAGAGGGATTTGCTGGCGCGGGTCATTGCCGCCGGAAGACACATCCATGAAATCCACGCCAATCGCCTTGAAGCGGCGCGAAAGCTCCACGGTTTCTTCCGTGGTCCAGCCGCCTTCCACCCAATCCGTATGCGAAACCCGCACGCCCAGCACCGCATCGGATGGCATGGCAGAGCGCATAGTGGCGGCGATTTCCAGCGGCAGGCGCGCGCGGCCTTCAAAATCCCCGCCCCAGCGATCATTGCGCTTATTGGTCAGCGGGCTCAGGAATTGATGCAGCAAATAGCCATGCGCGGCGTGCAATTCGATCAGCCGATATCCCGCCTTGATGGAGCGCCTGGTGGCGGCGACAAAGGCTTCGATGGTGGCGGCAATATCCGCATCCGTCATGGCGCGCGGCGGGATGAAATCGCCAAAGGCCTCAGCCGATGGGCCAAGGGTTTCCCAAGACGGCTCGGCGGGGCCGGGCAGCCAGGCCTGCTTGCGCGATGCCTTGCGCCCGGCATGGGCCAATTGAATGGCCGGCACGGTGCCAAGCGCCGCAAGGGCTTGGGCCAATTGCGTATGGCTTGGCAGATGCGCGTCAGACCAGATGCCAACATCG
>JBIIIE010000390.1:0-2936 GCA_044235135.1 Roseomonas sp.
GCAGGCGCATATGGGTGGCAATGCGCGCGTGGTGGTGGAAAATCGCCCCGGCGCTTCCGGCACGGTGGCCGCCGAATGGCTGCGCCGCCAGCCCGCCGATGGCACGGTGCTGATGCTGAATGAGGCTTCATCCCATGCGCTGATCCCCGCAGCCATGCAGGGCGGCACACGCTATGACCCGATTGCTGATTTCAGCCATGTCGCCATAGCGGCGAACGGCCCGCTGATCCTGGTAAGTTCGCCAAACTTCCCTGCGGCCAACGCGGCGGAGGCAGTCGCAAAACTGCGTGCCGGGCCGCAGGATAACCTGCCCTATGCGTCATCCGGTGTCGGGTCCATGCCGCATTTCGCCGGGGAAGCGATTGCGGTGTCGCTTAATCTTGGCGGCAAATTCTCCCATGTGCCTTACCGTTCCGGTGGGTTGATGGTGGAATCCATTGCACGTGGAGAGACAGCCTGGGGCGTTGCAGTGCTCGCTTCCGCCGCCGCGCAGGTGCGCGATAATCGCGTGCGCGGCATTGCGCTTACGGGTCTGGAACGTTTCCCGGCCTTCCCGGATATTCCGACACTGGCGGAATCAGGCATGCCTGGTTTTGACATTGGCAATTGGTTCGCCGTGGTCGGGCCGCCGCGGATGCCGGAAGGCACGGTGGCAGCGCTGAACCGCGTGATCAATGCGTCGCTTGCGGATGCGCAACTGCGGGAGCGCTTCCTGATTGCCGGGATTTCACCCTGGTCGCGGCCCAATACACCCGCCGATGCACGCGCCTTTTTTCAATCCGAGCTTGTCAAATTCAAAGGCGTGGTGGAACGCACTGGCGTGAAGATGGAACAGTGATGCACGGGCCACCGCGCCGCAGTGAACCGCGCAGGACAGCTTTTCAACTTGGGATTTGCCATGCCCTATCCGCCTTCCCCCTGCTGCGGGGCCGTGCCTACCGCGGCTTTCTGATGCATCATGGCTGAGGCGGGCTTGAATGATCCGGCTGCTTTGGATCACTTTGCCATTGACCTGGCGGAGGGTATTCCCGTCAGCCTGACGCGGCACGGTCAACGCCTTCCCCTATTGAGCCTATTGCGGGAAGCGCGGCGCAATATTCTTTCTGTCTGGCCTCAAGCTGCCTATGAACGTGATTGCTTCGGCTTCAAGTTGCTCCGGCAGCGGTATCTTGTCTGCAATAGCGCCGATAGCGTGCGGCGCGTGTTTCTGGAGAAGCACGAGAATTACGATCGCAAAAGCCCGCAGATGCGCCATGCCCTGGAACCCTTATTGGGCGATGGTCTTTTCGTGAGTGACGGCGAAGTGTGGCAGGAACGACGCCGCCTTTGCGCCCCGGCCTTTGAACCCGAATTGATGGGTGATTTTGCCCTTGTGATGGGCGAAGAAGCAGAGCGGCTGGCCGATCACTGGCAATCCATGCCACCGGGCAGCACAGTCCATATGCTTGAGGAAATGGCGCGCCTGACCGCGCGCATCATAGGCCGAACCGTGTTTGGTGATGAAACCAGTGATACGGAGGCTTTGCGTGTTGTGCACGGCTTTTCGGCCTATCAGCGGGAAGTCGAACAGATTGGTCTGGCTGATACATTGGGCATCCCTGGTCTCGGCTGGCTTGCAAACCCGCTTAGGCGCAGACGTGCCGCCAAGGCTGCGGCATTGGTCCATGGCGTGATTGATCACATCATCGAACGCCACAGTAATTCCGCTGACTCCGGGCGCTTCACGTTACTTGCCCATCTGCTGAAGCATGGCAATGCCAAGGAAGGTGATGCCAGCGCTTGCCCATTCAGCGCCAGGGCGGCGCGCAATGAGGCGATCGTGATGTTCATGGCCGGGCATGAGACTACGGCAAATACGCTTGCCTGGTGCTGGTATCTTTTGAGCCATAGTCCACGCGCCACGGGAAAGCTGCACAACGAAATTGATGAGGTGCTTGGTGGGCGCACGCCAAGCCTGGAAGATGTACCCCGGCTGCATTACACGCGCGCGGTCTTCGAAGAAGCCTTGCGGCTTTATCCACCAGTACCGATCCTGAGCCGGCAGGCACGGCGCGATGATGTGATGGGGGATCGGCATATTGCCAAGGATACCATCATTCTTGTGGTGCCTTGGCTTTTGCATCGGCACAAGGCCTATTGGGATAAGCCCGATCATTTCATTCCGGAGCGTTTTCTGCCAGATCAACCGCGCCCCGATAAATTCATCTATATTCCCTTCAGTGTAGGTCGGCGTGTCTGTCTTGGGCTTCGGTTCGGCTTGGTGGAAGGAATTCTGTGCCTGGCAACACTGGCGCAGCGTTTCACCGCCGAAGTGCAGAAGAACCACAAGGTTGAGATCGAATGCCGCCTAACGCTGCGGCCACAACAGGGCTTGCCGATGCGCCTGGCACCAAGAAGGGCCGCATAATGGCGGCGGGCACAAGGCGGGAAGAATTATTCGAAGCCTTTATGGTGAAGCTTCTGCGCCGCATGCCCCTCACCTGGGCATCATGGCTGGGCGGCGAAATCGGCGCCATGCGCGGCAGGGCAGCGCTGAAATCCACCAGCCTTTGGGTGCAACGCCTGCGCCGAAACATCGGCAAATTCTCTGGCATTACGGACCCGGTGGAGATTGACCGGCGGGTCATTCGGTTCACCCGCAATATTGGTCGCCTTTATGCCGAATACCCAAATCTGCCGCGGCTTTTCGCTTCAGGCCGCGTGGAGATTGTCGGTGAAGAGCATCTGAATGACGCCAAGGAACCGGGCATCTTGTTATGCTGCCATGTCGGGAATTGGGAATTGGTCGCGGCCCTGGCGCAAAGATGGGGCGGCGCGACCATACCCTATCTTCCCTTGGGTGGTGGCCTTAGGGAGAGGATTGCGCTGGAAGCGCGCCGTAGCTGGCCCGATTTGGAACTGATCCCGGCTTCCAATGATGCCATGACGGGTATTGA
>JBIIIE010000241.1:0-4791 GCA_044235135.1 Roseomonas sp.
GACGATGGCGGCATACATATACCATTGCGCTTCAAGCCAAGCGTTGGAGCTTATGTCGAAGCCATAACGCATCATGGCATTGACGGAGCTGACCAGGACAGCCAGCAGCACAAGCCAATCGCAGACTTTTCCGATGTTCTGATTGATCCAGTCGACAAAGCGACTGAACGCCAAAAGAGGCGCCATTGACCGAATACCCCCTGCTGGAAAACCCGCCTCGCTCATATGGCGAGATTCTTCGCTTGTTGCTGACTTGTTACCGGACCCTCGCACAAAAGGAAACAGCTTCAAAGAGGCAATAAGGTGAGATTTCGGTAACGCGCCCCTTCCGCGATCATGCCCGGGCCCGCCAGGAGGGCTATTTTGAAGGACGGGTGATCAGCCCGCCCAAAAAGCAGGCGGAAACCACGAAGCGCCGCCACATCCTCGACCAGATCAGATCGGGCATATTCCCCATCAGAAACAGGGAGCTTTCAGGGATAAGGTCGAACGCGGCCTCGACCAAATACGAAGACACTGCATCATGGACCCATCAGGCCATGGCATTCATCAGCCTTCAGTCGGCGTTTGAAGGATGACCCCGGTGTGGCTTAACCGCTGAAGCAAGTGAACTCAGGCAATGGCTGTCAATTCACCGCTACGGCGCAGACGCCGACGCAATGCAAAACTCATCATCGTGGCCCCCGCGAAAAGCGGGATATAGGCGACACTCGGGTCCACCTTCACCGTGCGCGCATTGGCCATTTTCAGCATGGTCTGCCGCAGCCCCGTCCAGGGATCCAGCGCCATCATGAAACCGATCAGCGCGGGCGCCAGCACCAGCAGGATGGCGAAGACAGATGCCTGCAAAACGTATTTCTCCCACGCGGGGACAAAGCGGGTCGCCACCGCCGCGGACATGGCAATGAAGGCAATCGCGCTCATCAATGGCAATTTGCTGAAAATGGAAAGGCCATGGGCCGCCGCGCCGCGCTGCCCAGCAAAGGTAACTGCCGGCAGAAAGTATGCCAGAACCACCAAAGTGATACCCCCGAGCAAAAGGGCCAGTTCGACATTATCTGTCTTACCCGTGAATTTCGTATCCATCCCAAAAACCCCCGGCGATGTGTCCTCTGAGAAACCTGGAATGAGAGAATCCGTCCTTGAAATGACATGTATGTAACAAATGGGTCTGTTGCAAGTCTTTTCCGGCATGAGCGGCCTTGAGCATGCTGCGTTCACATGGGTTCACGCAACCCGCTCTATGTTGTTGTTTTTCGAGCATTTTTATGCGTCCAGATTTGCCATCTGAACGCGATCTGCTCTAGACGCGCCACCGCCGAGGGCGCAAAGGGACCCTCGCACAGGATTTTCGGGTAATGATCCTGTGGAAATACTATCAAGATTTCCATCTCAGTGCGGCATGACGGCAACCATGCGGCCGACCCCGGCTGAAACGTCTCACCGTGAATCTTGGGTTTTGTGGGGCGATGAAGGGCCTGGAGGCTCTAAAACAGTTTCGGCCAGCGCGCTGTGCGGTTGCGTTCCTGCGCGGCGTTCAGCTCATAAGGCCCATCACGGACATTGCTGTAAGGGGGCGTTGCCACCGGCGGCGTGGTCCAGCAATCGACCTTCCCAAGGCTCCGTGTACAGATGGGCTGGACGGGCGGCGGCGGGTCTGAGGCGCAGTAGGTCTGGCCCTTGGCCAGCCGGACATAGGAACAATCCTCACCGGTCAACAAAGATACCACGGTATCCCCGACCCCGCGCTGCATTGTCACCAGAGAGACCCCCTCAATGGCAGCCGGGACAGTCAGTAAAGGGGCACCGGGGGCGCCAACGCTTTCGCAGCCGGCAAGCAGCAAAAAAAGGGCGCAGAGGGGTCGAAGCTTACGCATGAGCCCAAAAGACGCCATAGAAGTTAATGAATTGCAAATTTTCTCCTAAAATTGTTACCGGCTGCCCCATAACTGCAAAATTCCCCGTTTGACCGCCGCCGCGATAGGCCTTAGCCCTGCGCGAGACCTTCATGATGCTTGAGGATCGCCTTGCCCGATATTTTTGACGAGGTTGCGGAAGACCTCCGCGCTGAGCGCGCCCGCCGACTGTGGAAGCGCTACGGGACCCTGGTTTTGGGTTTGCTGGTCTTTGTGTTGGCCGGTATTGGCGCCCATCAGGGCTGGCGCTGGTATGAAGCGCGGGAAGCCGAGAAAGCCGCCATCGCCTTCATGGCCGCCCATCGCGCTGCCGAGGCCGAGGGGGCGGACCTTCGCGCCATGGCCCAGCGCTTTGAGGAAGCGTCCCGCGGCGCGCCTGCCGGCTATCGTGATCTGGCGCGGCTGCGCGCGGCCGCACTCAAGGCCGAAACGGGGGATTTGGCGGAAGCGCTTCGGCTTTATGATGCCATTGCTGCCGATAGCTCCGCTGATCCGCTTTATCGGGATTTGGCGTCACTGCTTTGGGTGATCCGTTCGCTTGATCAGGGGGACCCGGCGATGCTGGCGGCGCGTATCACGCCGCTGACGCGCCCCGAATCGGCCTGGAATGCCTCGGCACGGGAAGTGGCCGGCTTGATTGCGCTGCGTGCCGGCCGGCGGGACGAAGCGCGCCAGGCCTTCCAGGCTTTGGCCGCGGATGTCACGGCGCCGCGGGGCGTGCGCGAAAGGGCACAACGCTTGGCGATGGGGCTTGAAGGATGACGGGGCGTGACATGTCTCGGCGCGCCTGGCTGCTGGGCTCGGCGGGGCTGCTGGCCGGCTGCGAGACGCTGGACAATATTTTTGGCGAACGCCGCGTGAAGATTGTGGGCGAACGCAAGCCGGTGATGACACTGCCGGATCGCACTGTTGAAGCGGATGCCGAGGCGCGCGGGCTTACCATCGCGCTGCCAGCGCAGGAACAGCGCAACCTTTGGCCGCAGCTTGGCGGGGCGGCAAGCCATGCGGGCGGGCATATGGCGCTTGGCGCCAATCTGCGGCAGGCATGGTCCGCAAGCTATGGCACCGGCACGTCCTTCCGCCGCCGCGTTGTCGGCGGGCCTGTTGCCAGCGCGGATCGCGTATTCATGGGCGATGCGGATGGCTTTGTATCCGCCTTCGATATCGCCAATGGTGCGCGGCGCTGGCGGGTGGATACGCGGCCGGAAAATGAACGCGGCGATGGCGGCGGCGCGGGCGTGATTGTTGAAGGCGATACGGTATTTGTTGCGACCGGGCTTTCGGAAGTCTTGGCGCTTTCGGCTGCCGATGGTTCGGTGAAATGGCGCGTGCGCGTGCAGGCGCCGATGCGCGGCGCGCCTTCCTTTGCCAATGGCCGCATTTTCATCACCACCCTGGACAGTAGTTTGGTGGCGCTGTCGGCCGAGGATGGCAAAGTGCTTTGGCGCTACCGTGCCCAGGCTATCCTGACCGTGCCGCTCGGCCTGCCGCCGCCGGCCATTTCGGGGGAAACCGTGGTGGCGGGCTTTCCATCCGGTGAAATCCTGGCCTTCCGGGCCAATGATGGCCGCGTGCTCTGGAGCGACAGCCTGGCCGCCGCTGGCGGCACAAGCCTTGCCGATGTGGGCAGTGTGCGCGCCGCGCCGGTGATTACGCGCAATGATGTCATTGCCATTGGCATGGGCGGCATAGGGCTTTCGATTGATCTGCGTGCTGGCCGGCGCATCTGGGAACGCGAATTCGGCGGCACGGAAATGCCCTGGGTCGCCGGCGAATGGGTGTTTGGCGTGACCGATGCCGGGGAAATGGCAGCGGTGCAGCGCGAAACGGGCCTGGCGCGCTGGGCGGTTTCGCTCCGCCCACCGGCGCAGGGAAATCGGGCGCAGCCACAGGTGCAGCTATCCTCTCCGGTATTGGCCGGCGGGCGGCTTTTTGTCGGCACCAGCCTCGCGGAGCTTGTCTCGCTTGATCCATCGAATGGCGATGTGCTGACGCGCCAACGCCTGCCCGGCGCGCTTTCCTTGCCGATGATGGTGGTGGGCGGGCGGCTGATCCTGGCGACGGATGATGGCAGCCTGATTGCCTTTGCGGGCGAAGGCTGATCAGAAGGGTCTTATGCAGCCTGTCATTGTCATTCTGGGCCGGCCCAATGTCGGCAAATCCACGCTGTTCAATCGGCTGGCGCAGCGGCGCATTGCCCTGGTGCATGACACGCCGGGGGTCACGCGCGACCGCAAGGAAGTGACCGCGCGCATCGCCGGGCGCGATGTGACGCTGGTGGATACCGCTGGGCTTGAAGAAGCGCCCCCCGATACCGTGCCCGGCCGCATGCGCGCGAGTTCCGAGGCCGCTTTGCGCAATGCCTCCCTCGTGCTGTTTGTGATGGATGCGCGCGCCGGCATTACGCCCGCGGATCGTGCCTTTGCGGCGTGGCTGCGGCGCAGCCGTGTTCCCGTGCTGGTTGTCGCGAATAAGGCAGAAGGCCGCGCCGGCACTACCGCCGCCATGGAGGCGTTTGAATTGGGTCTTGGCGACCCGGTGCCGGTCAGTTCCGAACACGGTGATGGCTTTGGCAATCTGCATGATGAAATCGCCGCGAAGCTTGGCCCCGCGCCGGAAGACGAAGAAGAGGCAGAAGATGCAGAACGCCCGCTGCGCCTTGCCATTGTGGGCCGGCCCAATGCCGGCAAATCCACGCTGCTGAATGCGCTTTTGGGTGAAGACCGCATGATCACCGGCCCGGAACCGGGCCTGACGCGCGATGCCGTTGCCGTGCAATGGCGCGACAGCACGGGCGGTGAGGTGCGCTTGGTGGATACCGCCGGCATGCGCAAGAAGGCCCGCGTGCAGGAAACTTTGGAGCAGATGTCCGTCG
>JBIIIE010000242.1:0-4760 GCA_044235135.1 Roseomonas sp.
ATTGAAGGGCACATAGCCCACCGTGCGGCGCGCGCCATAGAAATGGCTGGTGAAAGTCAGGCCATAAACGCAGCACGCACTACCGGAAAGGATCGTCGCCACACGGCGCATGCGCAAACCAACGCGCAAAGACCCAAAGGCCGGGCACATGGATTGCGGCTGGTCATGCGGCCCGCGCGGATAATCAGCAGCAAGCTTATCCATCACGTCTGACTTGCCAGCAGCGCGCGCGGCAGCATCCAACGTTTCCCGCCCACCATGGCAGGCAGCGCCTTCAGCGGCAGCAGGCGGCGAAGGAGGGGGAAGCGTGTCCATGCCCTCAGACGCCCTCATACACCACTTCAAGGGATGGCTTGTTCAGCACTTCCGCCGCGCACATGTCTTCCATGGTGGCGGGGTTCAGCACCACGCCACGCCCAACCGCTTCACCCTTGAACAGGCCGAGCAGGTTTTCCTGGCTGAGCGGATTCGGGCGGAGCGGGGGCGCCTCAGCAACTTGCAGCGCAAGCTGTTCAAACACCGAAGCCCAACGCCCGCCGGGCTTGCCGATGATTTCATAATTCGCGGATTTGCGCCGGATATCCTCATCCGCCGGAATGGCGGCCAGCACGGGAATGCCGGCCTCAGCCGCGAAGGCATGGGCTTCGCCGGTGCCATCATCCTTGTTGATGACCATGCCGGCCACACCGACATTGCCGCCAAGCTTGCGGAAATATTCCACCGCCGAACAAACATTGTTCGCGACATAAAGCGATTGCAGGTCATTCGACCCGACCACGATCACCTTCTGGCACATGTCTCGCGCGATCGGCAGGCCGAAGCCGCCGCAGACCACATCGCCCAGGAAGTCGAGCAAGACGTAGTCAAAATCCCATTGATGGAAGCCGAGTTTTTCCAGCAATTCGAAACCATGGATGATGCCGCGCCCACCGCAGCCGCGCCCCACTTCCGGGCCGCCCAATTCCATGGCGAAAACGCCATCACGCTTGAAGCAGACATCGCCGATGGCAACAGCTTCACCGGCGGCCTTCTTCTTCGATGATGTTTCAATGATGGTCGGGCAGGAACGCCCGCCAAACAGAAGCGATGTCGTATCGCTTTTTGGGTCGCAGCCAATCAGCAAAACGCGCTTGCCTTGCTGCGCCATCATGTAGCTGAGGTTCGCCAGCGTGAAGGATTTGCCGATGCCGCCCTTGCCATAGATGGCGATGATCTGGGTTTTCTTCGCAGCCGGAGAGGTCAGCACCCCATCAGGCGGCGTTGATGCTTCGGCGCGGAGCGCGTTATGCATTGCATTCATGGATGGACCGTTTGGCTTCCCCGGTACGGCATTCATTGCTTGTTTCTCCAGTCCAAAACCATTTTGAGGCAGGCGGGATCTTCAAAAGCCTGACGATAGGCTTCCGGCGCGGCATCTGCGGCGGCGCGATGCGTGATCAACCCAGCAAGGGAAAGGCGGCGCGCCGTAATCAGCGCATTCACCGCATCCAGATCAGGCTGCTTCCATTCCGCGGCGATGGCGATGCGTGCTTCACGCATGAAGGCCGGCGGGAAGGTGAAGGAAAGCGGCGCGCTGTAGAAACCGGCCAGCGTCACCACGCCACCAGGGGCCAAGCGCGCAATCAGCGCATCCAACAGCGCCGCATCCCCGCTGACATCGCAAATGGCGCGATAATCGCGCCGCGTATCTTCCGCCGGATCAACAACCAAATAGCCATTGGCGCCATCGCGGCGCGCAGGGTTGCTTTCCCACACCATCGGCGCGGGATGGCCGGCGGCGATGATGATGCGCGCCAGCAGGCGCCCCAACACACCATGGCCAATGATCAATTCCGGAATGGCGGCGTTCGGCAGCACCATGGCGTGATGCGCAGTTGCGGCCAGCGCCAAAAGCACGGCATCCGCACCAAGTGCCGGATCAACCGGCGTCACGCGCGCACCGGCCACCACAAGCCGTGCAGCCGCGCCGCCAAACAATCCACGAATATCACCGAAGCAGCGCGCACCGGGGACGAAAACCGCTTCACCTGGCTGCCGGCCCGCTTGCGCACCGGCCTGCACAACGCGGCCCACGGATTCGTAACCCGGCACCAGCGGATACCCCATGCCAGGGAAGGATGGCATGCGCCCGGACCAGAGAAGCCGTTCTGTTCCAGTACTGATGCCGCTCCAATCAATGTCCACAACAACATCCTCTGCGCCTGGCGGCGTCAGTTGCAGGCGCGAGAGCGAAAGCTTTTCGGGGGCGCTCAGCAGGATGGCGAGTGTTTCCACTCCGGGATCTCCCAATCGGGTTTTGTAACTCTAATGTGACTTAAAAATCTGTCAAGTAAAATTGACAGCAAAAACGTCATAATGCCTCAGCTTGCATCACACGCGTCAGCAAAGGCGTATCGGTCGGCAGCAGCCGGGGCGCAGAAAAACCAGCAGCAATCAGCATCGCGGCCAGCTCATCCGGGCGGCGCGGGCGGCCCCTACCCATCGCAAGCAGGTAAAAGCCGAAATAGGCACCGCCCATGGGTTCAGCCCCGGCGGTGCCGGCCATTGGCTCGGCAATCAGGACGCGCCCGCCTTTGGGCAGCGCGGCGCGCACCCGCCCCAGCAGGGCCTGCACCACATCATCATCATGATCATGCAGCACGCGCACCAGGCTGATGATATCGGCGCCGAGCGGGAGCGAATCGGTGGTGAAATCCCCCCCCATCGCCATGGCGCGGTCCGCAAGCCCTTCACGGGCGAAGCGTTGCCGACCCTGTTCAGCCACCGCCGGCAGATCGAACAACAATAGATCAAGGCCGGGATTGGCTTGGCCGACCGCGGCCAGAAAGGCGCCGCTGCCGCCGCCCACATCCATCAGGCGCCTGTGCGCGCCAAAGCGATAAGCGGCCAGGACTTCCTGCGCCACCATGGGTTGGCTGGCCGCCATCAGCGCGGTGTAATCGGCCACTTTTTCGCCCGGCAGGGCATCCGGCCGCGCCGCGCCGGCATAGGCCCAATATTGCGCCAGCGCCGTGCCGCCCCTTTCGCGGCGCAGCAGCGCCACCGGATCCGCCAGATCGGCGTAGAGCATGGCATGGTGTTCCACCATGGCGGCGATACCCGGATTGCCGATCATGGCCGCGCCCAATTCACCAAGCGCCCAGGCGCCATCCGCGCGCCGCCGCACCAGCCGGAGCGATTCGGCCGCCACCAAAAGCCGGTTCATGGCCTCAGGCGCCAAGCCGCAGCGCGCGGCCAGTGCCGCTTCGCTCATTGGCGCTTCGTGCAGAATTTCAAAGAGTTTCAGTCGTACACAGGCAGCCAGCACCTGCGAATAGACAAAGCCAGCGCAGAGATCGAACAACTCCCGCGCGCGGCGTCGCGCCAAGGGGCGGGTCAGCGGAAAACGCGCGGCCCAGGCGCGGAAGCCCGGGCGCGCGGTGAGCGATTCGCGCCAGGCGGTGAAGCGATCAGCCCAGGAAGGGGCTGGTTCCCGATCAGCCCTTTGCGGGGGCAGCGGCATGGCCCGCGCCATGGTTCAGGCCGTGGCCAGCTTGCGCGGCAAAAGCCGGCCCACCTCATCCAGCATGGCGGCGCGCAACAGGGTGCGACCAGGGCAGGCCGGAATCGCCTCCACCGCCGCATTGGCGAGCGTTTTGAGCCGCGCCACCGCGCCATCCAGGCCCAATTGCAGCACGGCGGATGGCCGGCCCAAAGCCTGGTCGCGGCCGACAGGCTTGCCGATGCTGGCCTCATCTTCCACGGCATCGCGCAGATCATCGGCGACCTGGAAGGCCTCTCCCAGGCGATCCCCCAGCAAGCGCCAGGCTTCGGCATCAGCCACACCCGCAGCAGCGGCACCGGCAACAGAGGCAGCGGCGAACAGCGCCCCGGTCTTTTGCCGCTGATATTCGGAAAGATCGGCGCGCGGTTCACATTCCCAAGCCTGGCCGGCGACAATGCCGAAGGGCACGCCCACGCCATCGCCAATGGCATTGATCACCGGGCCAAGCCGTTCCGGCGCGGCGCAGCCGGCGCGCGCAACAGTCTGGAAGGCCAGCACAATCAGCCCATCCCCCGCAAGCACCGCCAAGGGCTCACCATAGGCGCGATGCACGGAAGGCCGGCCGCGGCGCGTATCGGCATCATCGAAGCAGGGCAGGTCATCATGCACCAGGCTCGCGCAATGCAGCAGCTCAATCGCGGCGGCGGCAGCGCTGGCAAGCCTTGGTTGGTCATCGCCACAGGCAGCAGCGACCGCGAGCGTCAAACGTGGGCGGATGCGCGCCCCTTTCGGGAAAACCGCATGACGCATCGCGGCGGCAAGGCGGGGCGGCGCGCCGCTCGCCTCGGCGGAGAGCACCGCGTCTGCGAGGCTGCTCTCAATACGGGCCAAGGCGTCCATGCGGGACCTCCCGAGGGGTGGCGCGAGCGGATCGCGGCAGCCCTGTGTATGTTTTGTTAGACTGTTTTTATTGTCGTGTTTTCTTGACGCTTATGTCAAGGCTTTTCACGCCCGCGCGGCAAAACGGGTTTCGCGGTCCATCCGATCCATCAATTCCAAGGCCCAAACCAGTCTTTCGCCGTAGCCCGCGCCCAGCGGCGGGCCTTCCAGCGCGGGGGCAGCGCGCACCGCATCCACCAGAAAGCGCGTGGCCGGCGATGGCGCTTCATCCGCGCCGTCCTGCTGCGCGGCGAGAGCCCCCGCCGCACGCGCCAAAAGCCAAGCCTTGCGCCGCCCCGAAACCACCGCGCGGCGAGAAACGGAATCGAGCCCTTGG
>JBIIIE010000243.1:0-4758 GCA_044235135.1 Roseomonas sp.
AATTGGGCGCGCCCACCACCACCACCAGATCGGACCGCGCGGCAATCGCCTTCACCGCCGCCTGGCGATTGGTGGTGGCGTAGCAGATATCTTCCTTGGCGGGGCCGCGAATATCCGGGAAGCGCCCTTGCAGGATGCCGATGATCTCTGCCGTATCATCCACGGAAAGCGTTGTTTGGGTGGTATAGGCCAGGGTGGCGCCTTCCGGTGCTGCGACGCTTTCCGCATCCGCCGCATCCTGCACCAGGGTCACAACGCCTTTGGGCAATTGGCCCATGGTGCCAATCACCTCGGGGTGGCCGGCATGGCCAATCAGGAAAAGATGGCGGCCATGTTCGTGATGGCGTTCGGCTTCGCGATGCACCTTGCTCACCAGCGGGCAGGTGGCATCAAGGGCGAACATCATGCGCTTGGCGGCCTCGGCGGGGACGGATTTCGGCACGCCATGGGCGGAAAACACCACGGGCTGACCATCATCAGGAATTTCATCGAGTTCCTCGACGAAAACCGCGCCCTGCTTTTCCAGGCTTTCGACAACGAAGCGGTTATGGACAATCTCATGGCGCACATAAACCGGGGCGCCGTGGCGCTTCAGCGCTTCCTCCACAATCTTGATGGCGCGATCCACGCCGGCGCAAAAGCCGCGCGGTCCGGCGAGCAGCAGCTGAAGGGTCGGCTTGGCAGAGGCCATGGGCGCAAGGGTCCATCCAATGGGGCCGACCACGGGTTGCGGCGCGGCGCGAAGAATGGTGAGAGTAGCCCGCAGCCCGTTCGGGTCAAAGGGGGTTTCGGCATGTGGCGCTTCGGGGTTCTGATTCTGGCGGGGCTGGTCGCGGCTTGCGGTTCATCCAGCACGCAAACCGTGCTCGCACCCTGCCCCAGGGTAACTATCCTGGCCGATGGAGCGGATGTGACCCGCTTTCGCCCCGGCGCGCCGCCTGATCTGGCCGCCATGGTCGTGGATGGCCGCATGGCGGGCCTGGGTGTCACCTGCGATTACGTCCGGGGCGGCGGGGTTGAGGTGAAAATTGCCGCCATCATGGATGTCGAACGCGGGCCGGCGTCATCCGGGAATCGTGCGCAACTCCCCTGGTTCCTGGCCGTCACCAGCGGGGATGACAGCCAATTGGTTGAACGCAAGGACGCCATGCTTTCGGTGAATTTCGAGGGTAATCAGACCCGCGCCCGCGTCACCACCGCGCCCGAGACCATCATCTTTGCCGCCGGGCGCAACCCGGCGGAATACCGGGTGCGGATATCCTTCGCCCTGACTTCTGAGGAATTGGACCGCAACCGCCGCCGCGGGCCACGTTAACCCACCTTTTTGCGGATCATCGGGCTGGGGCATCTTGTCTCACCCGGCGCCGTTACATACATCGAAGCATCAGCCTCACCCAGTCCGGGCAGGGCTTGTTCAAACCCCATCCGCGGTGGCGCTTGGCCATCGTACAGCACAGGGGGTCGCCGTGGTGCCATTCCGGGCCGCCGCGATCCGCCGCAGAGGAGACTACGGATGAGTAAGGTCATTGGCATAGACCTCGGCACCACCAATTCCTGCGTCGCCATTCTTGAAGGCAAGGATGTGCGCGTGATTGAAAACGCCGAAGGTGCGCGTACCACGCCTTCCATGATCGCGTTTGCGAAGAATGGCGAAAGGCTGGTCGGGCAATCGGCGAAGCGCCAGGCCGTCACCAACCCCACCGGCACGCTTTACGCGGTGAAGCGCCTGATTGGGCGGCGCTTTGATGACCCGATGGTGCAAAAGGATATCGGGCTTGCCCCCTTCAAGATCACCAAGGCGCCCAATGGCGATGCCTGGGTGGAAGTGGATGGCAAGACCTACGCACCGCAGCAGATCAGCGCCATGGTGCTGACCAAGATGAAGGAAACCGCCGAAGCGCATCTCGGTGAAAAGGTTTCTCAGGCGGTCATTACCGTTCCCGCGTATTTCAATGACGCCCAGCGCCAAGCGACCAAGGAAGCCGGTACGGTTGCCGGGCTTGACGTACTGCGCATCATCAATGAACCGACCGCCGCCGCGCTCGCTTACGGTATGGAACAGAAGAAGGGCGGCACCATCGCGGTCTATGACCTTGGTGGCGGCACTTTCGACGTTTCCGTGCTGGAAATCGGCGATGGCGTCTTTGAAGTGAAATCCACCAATGGCGATACCTTCCTGGGCGGTGAGGATTTCGACCAGCGCGTGATTGATTATCTGGCCGATGAATTCCGCAAGGAACAGGGCATTGACCTGCGCGGCGACAAGCTGGCGCTGCAACGCCTGAAGGAAGCGGCGGAAAAGGCGAAGATCGAGCTTTCCTCTTCCAAGGAAACCGAAATCAACCTGCCCTTCATCACCGCCGATGCCTCTGGCCCCAAGCATCTGGTCATGAAGCTGACGCGCGCCAAGCTGGAAGCTTTGGTGGATGATCTGATCAGCCGCACCATGGAACCCTGCCGTCAGGCGCTGAAGGATGCGGGCCTCGCCGCCAATGAGGTGGATGAGGTGATCCTGGTCGGCGGCATGACGCGCATGCCCAAGGTTGTGGATGCGGTGCGCCAATTCTTCGGCAAGGAACCCGCGCGCAACGTGAACCCCGATGAAGTCGTCGCCATTGGCGCGGCCATTCAGGGCGGCGTGCTGAAGGGCGATGTCAAGGATGTGCTGCTGCTGGATGTCACGCCGCTCAGCCTTGGCATTGAAACGCTCGGCGGTGTGTTTACGCGCCTGATTGATCGCAACACGACGATCCCGACGAAGAAAAGCCAAACCTTCTCCACCGCGGATGACAATCAAACCGCAGTCACCATCAAGGTCTATCAGGGCGAACGTGAAATGGCTGCCGACAATAAGCAGCTTGGCACCTTTGACCTGACGGGCATTCCCCCCGCTCCGCGTGGCGTGCCGCAGGTGGAAGTGACCTTTGACATTGACGCGAACGGCATTGTCAGCGTCAGCGCGAAGGACAAGGCGACCGGCAAGGAACAGCAAATCCGCATCCAGGCGAAGTCGGGTCTGTCAGACGCCGATATCGAACGCATGGTGAAGGATGCCGAAGCCAATGCTGAAGCGGACCGGAAGCGGCGTGAAGCGGTGGAAGCGCGCAACGGGCTTGATGCGCTGGTGCATTCCACCGACAAGACGCTGACGGAAAGCGGGGACAAGGTGCCCCCGGCTGAAAAGCTGGAAGTGGATTCGGCGCTCGCCGCCGCCCGCACCGCCATGGAAGGCCAGGATGCCGATGCCATCCGCGAAGCGTCTGAAAAGCTCTCCCAAGCCGCGATGAAAATGGGTGAGGCGCTCTATAAGGCCGAACAGGCCGCGCCGAAGCCAGAAGAAGGCGCGGCAGGTGCGGATGCGGCTGGCGGTTCCAAGGACAAGGTGGTTGACGCCGAGTTCGAGGAAGTGGACCCGAACAAGAAGAAGCCTTCCTGATCCCTTCGGGGTGGTAGCTCCCTTGACCAAGAACATCCCCTGGTGCCTTTCGGTGCCAGGGGTCGTCTTGTGTCGGAAACGGTAGCCCAGTCATGGCAAAACGCGATTATTACGAGGTTCTCGGCGTCGCGCGCGATGCGGGCGAGGATGATCTCAAGAAAGCCTATCGCAAGCTCGCGATGCAATGGCACCCTGATCGCAATCAGGGCAATACAGAGGCCGAAGCCAAGTTCAAGGAATTGAATGAGGCTTATGATGTGCTGAAGGATGCCGAAAAGCGCGCCGCCTATGACCGCTTTGGCCATGCTGCCTTTGAACAGGGCGGGCCTGGTGGTGGTGGCGGCTTTGGCGGCGGTGGTCCCTTTGGCGGCGGCGGTTTTGAGGATATTTTTGAGGAAATGTTCGGCCGCTTCGGCGGCGGCGGGCGTGGGCAGCGCGCAGCGGCGGGCCGGGGTGCTGATTTGCGGACGCAGGTAGAGGTTTCTCTCGAAGAAGCCTTTGCCGGTGCGAAGAAAACCATCCGCTTCGCCACCAGCGTTTCCTGCGAGGCTTGTAAGGGTGTTGGCGCGGAAGGCGGCGCGGCATCCGGTGTGCAGAATTGCGGCACCTGCCAAGGCAGCGGCAAGGTCAGGGCGCAGCAGGGGTTTTTCCTGGTGGAGCGCACCTGCCCCACTTGCGGCGGTGCGGGACGAACCATCAAGAACCCGTGCAAGATTTGCCGAGGTGCGGGGCGCGTGCAGCGTGAGCGTAGCCTGAATGTCTCGGTCCCTGCGGGTGTTGATGATGGCACGCGCATTCGCCTGACCGGTGAGGGTGAGGCCGGGCAGCGCGGCGCGCCGGCGGGTGATTTGTATGTGGATATCGCGGTAAGGCCGCATCCGATTTTCCAGCGCGATGGCGGGAATATTCTGGTGCGCGTGCCGCTGCGCATGACGCAGGCCGCGCTTGGTGGGCATGTGGAAGTGCCCAGCATTGATGGGGGGCGTTCAAAAGTGACGATCCCCGCCGGCACGCAGACCGGTGATCAATTCCGCCTGCGCGGCAAGGGTTTTTCCGTGCTGCGGTCAGCCGCGCGCGGCGATATGTATGTGCAGGTCATGGTGGAAACGCCGCAGAACCTTTCACCGAAGCAGCGCGAATTGCTGGAGCAATTCGAAGCCGAGGCTGAAAAGGGTGGCCGCACCAGCCCGGAAAGTGAGGGCTTCTTCGCCAAGGTGAAGGAGTTTTGGGACGGGTTGGGCAGGTAAGGCCCAACGCATCCTGAATAAGTCGCCGGAGCGGTCAGGCTTCGCGCCAGACAGGGAATGGATCAGGCAGGCGCG
>JBIIIE010000023.1:0-16396 GCA_044235135.1 Roseomonas sp.
GCGTCTTTCATCGCCATCGCGCGGAAGCTCAGGCGCCGGGTGCACTGATCCCGGTGCCGGAGGCGGATCACTTTCGTGTGCTGGAAGCGCTCTGGCGCCGTGATGGGATGCTGCTGCGCGCGGCGGTGGAAGTGCTGGCAGCGGCGGGGTAGCGGTTGGCGACGCCCGTCATGATCACGCGACTGATCCACGAAATAGTCCCGATCAGCCAAAACAAATAGGCGAAAGGCCATGTCGCCGGGCATTACTGCCAAAGCCAAGGTGGCGAAGGAACAGACGCCACCGGCGTATTATTTCCGCCGACTTGGTGGCACTTCGGAAATGCGGAGCGTCGCAGGCTGTGGCCGACCGCGATCTACCGTGCCGATCCAGATATTGTAATTCCCGCTAGCGGGGCGCTGGAGGATGATGCCAGGGTTCAATCCCTCCAGATCATCATTGCAAATCCACCTTCCCGACGGATCATTGATAATCAGTGTCGTGTCAGCCTGCGCAACGACCGAGATGTAAAGCGGCAAACTGCCCGCCTGATAATTCAAATCCACATCGGGGCGGGCATAGTCAATCCAGCCGGTGCAGTTATTGCCAAGCCCTTGCACCTGGCGATCCCCGCCGGCTTCCACGCGCGTTTCATGCGGATCAGGCGCGAAATCGGCGCGTAGATTCACCGTGGCATAACGTGGCTGCGCCGCGACATCAGGCGTTGCCTGCCGTGCAGGAGATTTCTGCTGCGCCCCAACCGGAACAATCAAGGCGCAGGAAAGGGCCAAGGCGATGGGCAAAATATTGCGCATAGGATCCTCCTTACCAGCAAGCGGTCTTCACGCGCCTGCTAATAAGGGGGACAGTGTTAATGCTTCGATATCGAATCAGTGCCTCTCGCCTTGATTATTCATCATCCAGGCGTAGCGCCGCTCGCGCGCACCACCGGCGCCCAACGATCTGCCTCACGCGAGACAAAGGCCTGCACATCAGCCGGGCCATTATCTGTCATGGTCAGCACGCCAAGCCCCGCAATGCGGTCCTTCATGCCGGGTTCATTGATGGCGGTGATGAAGGCTTCGCGAATGCGCGTCACCACAGCCTCGGGCATGCCGGCGGGGCCGGCCAGAACAAACCAATTGATTGCGGTGGCACCCGGGAAGCCTGCTTCCACAATCGTTGGCACATCGGGGAAGGTGGACATGCGCTCTCCGCTGGTGACCGCAATGGCCTTGAGCGAACCGCCGCGAACACTGCCGGCATGCGCGCCAAGCGTATTCCACAGCGACCCCAGGCTTCCGCCCAGCACCTGCTGTTCGGCCTCTCCTCCGCCGCGGAAGGGCACATGCAACAGCTGCACACCCGCTTCGCGTGACCAGAGCATGCCGGAAAGATGCCCAACCGAACCAATGCCGGCGCTGCCATAGCTCATCGCCTCGGGTCGAGCACGCGCGGCGGCCAGGTAATCCGCCATGTTCTGAATCGGGCCATTGGGCCGCACGCCAACAACCATGGGCGCACCACCCACCAGCATCACGTAGGAAAAGCTGCGCCGCACATCATAAGCCAGATTGGGGAAGAGGGTTTGCGCAATCGCCATGGGACCAGCATTGGCGAGCACCAGTGAATAACCATCCGGGCGTTCACCCGCGATATGCGCCGTGCCCACTGTGCCACCCGCGCCGGGGCGGTTATCCAGCACGACCGGCTGGCCCAAGACGCGCTCAAGCGTCGGGGAGAGCAACCGCACCACCCCATCTGAGGTGCCGCCCGCCGAAAAGGGGCTCACCACACGAATGGGGCGATTGGGGAAAGGCGCTTGCGCGAAGCTGCCGGAGGGCAGCAGCGTTGGCAACGCAAGCGTTGAGGCAGCGGTCAGAAGGTTACGGCGGTTCATTTTTGCATCCCGGACTTGTTTGATTCTGCGAAGCGGCTGTTTCCGCTTGGCGTCTTTCCATAAGCCCAGGATCGCAAGGCGCAACCGTGAAGTCGCGCCTTGTGCGCCGAAAACCAAATGAACGAGCGAAACATGCCGCAAAACTGCGCAATAATGCGCCACGCATGCCTAGTACTGAAGCGCGCTAGCGCGGCAGCGTGCTTGCCCCCATCAGGAATTCATCCACCGCGCGCGCGCATTGCCGCCCTTCGCGGATCGCCCACACCACCAACGATTGCCCGCGCCGCATATCGCCCGCGGCGAAAACCTTGGGCACGGATGTCTGATAGGCTTCCGTATCGGCGCGCACATTGCCGCGCGCATCCAAGGCAACGCCGGAGGTTTCCACAAGCCCCGCCTTGCGCGGCCCCAGGAAGCCCATGGCCAGCAGCACCAGATCCGCCTTCATCTGAAAGCCACTGCCCGCCACCTCGCGCATTTGCATGCGCCCCGCTTCATGCACCCATTCCACGCGCACGCAATCAAGCGCCGTCACGCGGCCATTCTCACCCACTGCCTGCTTCGTCAGCACGGCCCAATCACGCGCGCAGCCTTCATAATGCGCCGGCGCGGTGCGGAGCTTATGCGGCCAATTCGGCCAGGTGAGGCCCTTGTTTTCCTGCTCCGGCGGCTTTGGCATGATTTCAATCTGCGTGATGGAAGCGGCACCCTGGCGCGCGGCGGTGCCGATGCAATCCGCGCCCGTATCGCCGCCGCCAATCACCACCACATGCTTGCCCTTGGCCGAGATGGTGCCGCGCGGCGCGGCGCGGTCTTCGCTGTCGCCCGCCACGCGCTTGTTCTGCTGCGTCAGGTAATCCATCGCGGGATGAATGCCGGAAAGATTGCGGCCATCCACTTCCAATTCACGCGGCCATTCCGCGCCGCCCGAAAGCACCACCGCATCATAACCCGCCAGCAGCACATCGAAGGGCAGCGTGCTGCCCACTTCCGTACCCGTGCGGAATTCCACGCCTTCAGCGGCCATCTGATCCACACGACGGTCAATCAAATGCTTTTCCATCTTGAAATCAGGAATACCGTAGCGCAGCAAACCGCCGATACGGTCCTGCTTTTCAAACAGCGTCACCGCATGGCCGGCGCGCGCCAATTGCTGCGCCGCCGCCATCCCCGCCGGGCCGCTGCCCACCACCGCCACGCGCTTGCCGGTCTTGCGCGCGGCGATTTGCGGCGCGATCCAGCCTTCTTCCCAGCCACGATCCACAATAGCGCATTCGATGGATTTGATGGTGACCGGCGCTTCCGTCAGGTTCAATGTGCAGCTTGCCTCGCACGGCGCGGGGCAGATGCGGCCGGTGAATTCCGGGAAGTTGTTGGTGGAATGGAGCGTTTCCAGCGCCGCCTGCCACTGATCCCGATAGACCAGATCATTCCAATCCGGGATCATATTGTTAACGGGGCAGCCATTATGGCAATACGGAATGCCGCAATTCATGCAGCGCGCCGCCTGCTTCGTCAGCTCCGCCCCCGGCAGCGGGGTCACATATTCCTTGTAATTCTTGAGGCGCTCCTCGGGCTTGATATAGCCGCGATCGGCGCGTTCAAATTCCAGAAAGCCAGTTGCCTTACCCATAACGCTATTCCTCCTTGCGGCTTATTCGGCCGCAACCGCGTGACCGCCCGCTTGCTCGGCCTTCAGGTCAAGCAAGGCGCGGCGGTAATCCCGCGGCATCACCTTCACGAAACGCGGCAGCGCATTGCCCCAATCTTCCAGCAAAGCACGCGCGCGCGCGCTGCCGGTCATCAGCAAATGCCGCTCCACCAGAATGCGCAGACGCTCAGCATCGAAGCGCAGCATATCGCCCATGCCATTATCGAAAGCGGATGGCGCGCGCTGCTTGGGCCGGCCATCTTCACTGTCATCGGCGGGGCCGATCGCTTCGATGTCCACGATGCTGGTATTGCACATATCGCGGAAATCGCCGTTGACATCGCAAACATAGGCAATGCCGCCCGACATGCCGGCGGCGAAATTCCGCCCCGTCGCGCCCAGCACCACCACCACGCCGCCGGTCATGTATTCGCAGCCATGGTCACCGCAGCCTTCCACCACGGTCACCGCGCCGGAATTGCGCACGGCGAAGCGTTCACCGGCGACACCTTCGAAATACGCCTCACCCGCAATCGCCCCATACAGAACGGTATTGCCGACAATGATATTCGCCGAAGGATCACGCGCCACGCCGGCAGGCGGCTTCACCGCGATGCGCCCGCCGGAAAGCCCCTTGCCCACATAGTCATTCGCATCGCCGGTCAATTCCAAGGAGACACCACGCGCAAGGAAGGCGCCGAAGCTGCCGCCCGCCGTGCCTTTGAAGGCGATGCTGATGGTATCTTCCGGCAAGCCGGCATGGCCATAAAGCTTCGCGACCTCACCGGACAGCATCGCGCCCGTGGTGCGGTTGAGGTTGCTGATGGGCCTTTCAATACGCACCGGCTGCTGCTTTTGCAGCGCGTCCTTGCTGGCAGCGATCAGATCAACATCCAGAATCTGATCCAACCCGTGATCCTGGCTTTCGCAGTGATGGATTGCAGCACCTTCCACCAGCTTCGGCTGATAGAGAATGCGCGAAAGATCAACGCCCTTCGCCTTCCAATGGTCAATCGCGGGGCGCATATTCAGCCGATCCACGCGGCCCACCATGTCATCCACTTTGCGGAAGCCGAGCTTCGCCATCAGCTCCCGCATTTCTTCGGCGACGAAGAAGAAGTAATTGATCACGTGTTCCGGCATGCCGGTAAAGCGCGCGCGCAGCACCGGGTCTTGTGTGGCGATGCCAACCGGGCAGGTGTTCAAATGGCATTTGCGCATCATGACACAGCCGGCGGCAATCAGCGGCGCGGTGGCGAAGCCGAATTCATCCGCCCCCAACAACGCGCCAATCACCACATCGCGCCCGGTGCGCAAGCCGCCATCCACCTGCACGGCAATACGCCCGCGCAGCCCGTTCAACACCAGCGTCTGCTGCGTCTCAGCGAGGCCAATTTCCCAGGGCGAACCCGCATGGGTAAGCGATGTCAGCGGCGAAGCGCCGGTGCCACCCTCATAGCCCGAAATCGTCACATGATCGGCGCGGGCCTTGGAAACGCCGGCCGCCACGGTGCCGACGCCCACTTCCGAGACAAGCTTCACGGAAATCCGCGCACGCTTGTTCACGTTCTTCAGATCATGGATCAGCTGCGCCAGATCCTCGATTGAATAAATATCGTGATGCGGCGGCGGAGAAATCAGGCCAACGCCCGGTGTGGAATGGCGCACGCGGGCGATGTTCTTATCCACCTTATGGCCCGGAAGCTGCCCGCCTTCACCAGGCTTTGCACCCTGGGCCATCTTGATCTGGATATCATCGGCATTGACCAGATATTCCGCCGTCACGCCAAAGCGGCCAGAGGCCACCTGCTTGATCGCGGAACGCATGGAATCGCCATTGGGCAGCGGCTTGAAGCGATCCGCTTCCTCCCCACCCTCACCGGTATTGGAACGCCCGCCGATGCGGTTCATGGCAATCGCCAGCGTGGTATGCGCTTCGCGGCTGATGGAACCGAAGCTCATCGCGCCCGTGGCGAAGCGCTTGACGATCTCATGCGCCGGTTCAACTTCCTCAAGCGGGATGGCTTGATCGGCGAATTTGAATTCCATCAGGCCACGGATCGTCAGCAGACGGCGGCTTTGGTCATTGATGGTCTTGGCAAATTCCTTGTAGCGATCAGCGGAATTGCCGCGCACGGCGTGTTGCAGGTTGGAAACGCTCTCCGGCGTCCAGGCATGATCTTCGCCACGCAGGCGCAGCGCGTAATCACCGCCCACATCCAGCAAATCGCGATAGATCGGGTTATCGCCAAAGGCGGCCTGATGGCGCTGGACGGCCTCTGCCGCGATTTCGGCAATGCCGGCACCTTCAATGGTGGTGGCCGTGCCGGTGAAGTATTTTTCCACGAAGGCGCTGGAAAGCCCAACCGCATCGAAGATTTGCGCGCCGCAATAGGATTGATAGGTGCTGATGCCCATCTTGGACATCACCTTCATCACGCCCTTGCCAATCGCCTTGATGAAGTTCTTCTGCACCTCATAGGGCTTCAGCTTCATATCCACGCGCTGGCGGATTTGTTCCAGGGTTTCGAAAGCAAGATAGGGGTTGACCGCTTCAGCGCCATAGCCGGCGAGCACGCAGAAATGATGCACCTGCCGCGCCTCACCCGTTTCCACCACAAGGCCGGTGGAAGTGCGCAAGCCCTGGCGGATCAAATGATGATGCACCGCCGCTGTTGCCAACAAGGAAGGAATCGCGATGCGTTCAGCGGATACCGCGCGGTCTGACAGCACAAGGATGTTGTGCCCAGCCAGCACCGCTTCCGTCGCGGCGGAACAAAGCTTGTCCAAAGCCGGCGCCAGCCCATCCGCGCCATCCTTGGCGGGCCAGGTGGCATCCAGCGTCTGCGTGCGGAAGGCATCGCCCGCCAGTGCCTTGATGCCCCTGATCTTCGCCAAATCCTCATTGGTCAGGATCGGCTGCGCCACTTCCAGGCGGTAGTGATGGCCGGCCTGCCGCCCGAGCAGATTGGGCCGCGGGCCGATCATGGACACCAGCGACATCACCAATTCCTCACGGATCGGGTCAATCGGCGGATTGGTGACCTGCGCGAAGTTTTGCTTGAAGTAATGGAACAGCAGCTTGGATTTATTGGACAGAACCGCAAGCGGTGTGTCTGTCCCCATGGACCCCACCGGGTCATCGCCTTCGCGCCCCATGGGCTCCAGGAAGAAATTGAGGTCTTCCTGCGTATAGCCGAAGGCCTGCTGGTCGCGCAGCAAGCCCTTGGCATCCTGCGTGCGCTCAACGGGCATTTCCGCCGGCACGCCGGGCAATTCCTCCAGCTTGAACTGCGTGTTCTTCAGCCATTCGGCATAGGGATGTTCGCTGGCCAGCTTCTGCTTGATTTCGGCATCATCAATGATGCGCCCGGCATCGAGGTCAATCAGCAGCATGCGGCCTGGTTGCAGGCGCCATTTGTGGCGAATGCTTTCCTCCGGAATGGGCAGCACACCCACTTCGGATGCCAATACCACCTTGTCATCATGGGTGATGATGTAGCGCGCGGGGCGCAGGCCATTGCGATCCAGCGTCGCGCCAATCTGGCGGCCATCGGTGAAGGCAATGGCGGCAGGGCCATCCCAAGGTTCCATTAGCGCGGCGTGATACTCATAAAAGGCGCGCCGTTCCGGGTCCATCAGCGGATTACCGGCCCAGGCTTCCGGGATCAGCATCATCATGGCGTGAGAAAGCGAATAACCGCCCGCCACCAGGATTTCCAAGGCATTGTCGATGCAGGCTGTATCCGATTGGCCGTGCGGGATCAGCGGCCACATCTTGTCCAAATCCGGCCCCAGCAAGGGTGAGGACATGGAACCGCGCCGCGCATACATCCAATTCACATTGCCGCGCACGGTGTTGATCTCGCCATTATGCGCCAGGAAGCGATAGGGATGCGCCAGCTTCCAGGACGGGAAGGTATTGGTCGAAAAGCGCTGATGCACCAGGGCAAGCGCGCTTTCCGTCAGCGGGTTGCGCAGGTCATCATAGAAGCTGCCCACCTGCCCCGCCAGCAACAGCCCCTTATAGACCACGGTGCGCGTGGAGAAGGACGGCATGTAAAGATCAGCACTCGCCGGCAGCCCCTTGGCGGTCGCCAATTCGCGGAACTTGTTCAGCGCCTGCTTGCGGATGGTGAGAATCTTGCGTTCAAACGCGTCCTGATCCTTGATGCTGTCGCTGGCGGCGATGATCGCCTGGCGGATCACCGGCATGCTGGCGATCACGGCCTTGCCCAGGCCATCCAAAGTGGTCGGCACATCGCGCCAGCCAAGCAGGGTCTGCCGTTCGGCGGTCACATAGCCTTCAATGCTCTGGATCGCGACCGCGCGGGAAGCCTCATCCTGCGGCAGGAAGCACATGGCCACCGCATAGCGGCCCGGCGCCGGCAGGGTCTTGCCCTGGCTTTCGGCCCAATGGCGCAGCAGCTTATCAGGCATCTGGATCAGGCAGCCCGCGCCATCACCCATCAGCGGGTCAGCGCCCACCGCGCCGCGATGGTCCAGATTGACCAGGATTTGCAGGCCTTGGCGGATGATATCATTCGACTTTCGGCCCTTGATATCCGCAATGAAGCCAACGCCGCAGGCGTCATGCTCGTTCCGGGGATCGTAAAGGCCTTGCGCTTCCGGCAGTCCCATATCTCTCGCTCTTCAATGCTTTGCCGGGGTCAATACCCCTGGGCCAGCCCCCAAAACCGGGGCGAAACCCGGTCTTTAATAGAGAGTGGCACTTTGCGCCAGCATGGTTTTCAGGGGTTCCCAGGGTCTGGGCTGCGCCATCTTTTGCTTGACGCCGCCCGCGCCGGGACGGAAAGCTTGCCCCATGGACAAGATCACCGCCGCCCTTCGGGCGAATCGCATTGTGCGCGCTGCCATGCGCCATTGCGCCCTGGCGGGTTGGGCGCCGGTGGCGCAAATGCCGCTGCCCGATAGCCGCCGCCCGGATATCATCGCGCTGACCGATACCGGCAGCTTCATCGCCATTGAGGTCAAATCCACAGCCGAGGATTTCCTCTCGGACGAAAAATGGCAGGATTACCGGGATTGGTGTGACCAGCTCTATTTTGCTGTGGATATGGATTTCCCGCGAGAAATCCTGCCAGAGGATGTCGGGCTATTGGTGACGGATCGGCTGGAAGTGGCCGTGATCCGCGATGCGCCCATGATGCGGCTTTCACCCCCGCGCCGTCGCGCGCTGCTGCATCGCTTCGCCGTGCTGGCCGCCGGGCGGCTCGCCGCCCTGCAAGACCCGGATGCAGCGCGGGAAGTGAATGCCGCGCTTAAGCTGGAATAGAAGGTTTCAGCTTTCTTTGATCGCATTTTCCGAGCCGCCAAGTGTCGCCACTTGGCTTGAAAATGCTCAGCCCTTCATCCGCGCCACGGTGGCCGTGGTGCTATTGCCCGGCAGCAATTGGGCCAGCCGTACCTGCCCGCCATAGGCTTGCACGATATCGGCGCCCACCACGGTTTCCACCGTGTAATCGGCGCCCTTCACCAGCATTTCGGGCTGAAACAGCCGGATCAATTCCAGCGGCGTTTCCTCATCAAATACCGTGACGCAATCCACGGTGGCGAGCGATGCCAGCACCGCGGCCCGCGCCGCTTCATTCTGAATGGGCCGTGCCGGGCCTTTCAGGCGCTTGACGCTATCATCACTGTTCAGCCCCACCACCAGCCGGTCGCACCAGGACCGCGCCTGTTCCAACAGATGCACATGGCCGGGATGGAGCAGATCAAAGCAGCCATTGGTGAAACCGATGCGCCAGCCGCGCCGACGCCAGCGTTCCACCTGCTCCAAGGCGGCAGAACGAGACATCACCTTGCGCAGCGCGCCGCGTTCGGGGCCGAGTGCCTCCAGGATTTCCTCTTCCCGCGTCACCGCTGTGCCAACCTTACCCACCGCAATGCCGGCGGCAATATTCGCCAGCCGCACGGCCACCGGCAGCGGCAATTTCGCGCCAAGACCAGCCGCGATGGTCGCCACCACCGTATCCCCCGCGCCGGAGACATCCTGCACTTCGGCGGCTTCAGCGGGGAAATGATGCAGCCTATCGCCATCCAACAGCGTCATGCCGTCTTCGCTCCGCGTCACCAGCACGGCGCCAAAGCCATGCGCATCGCGCAAAGCCCGCAAGGCGGCGATGATATTGTCTTCCGTATCCACGGCCATGCCGGTCGCTTCCGCCAATTCGGCGCGGTTTGGCGTGACCAGATCAGCCCCGGCATAGCGGCCATAATCGCGCCCCTTGGGGTCCACCACCACAGGCCGCCCGGCCGACCGCGCCGCCTGAATAAGCCGCGCCGCCGTATCGCCGACCAGCACGCCCTTACCGTAATCGGACAATACCATGACCGTGGTGGCGGCGGCGGCATCGCCCGCAATGCGCACCAGCCGATCCGCAAGCCGCGGCTGGATCGACGCCACTTCTTCATGATCCGCGCGCAGCATGTGCTGACCATTGGCGAGGAAGCGCGTTTTTGTCGTGGTGGCGCGGCCGCCTTGCACCAAAAGCCAGGGCTCCACGCCCGGCTGGCCGCCGATCAGCCCGGTCAGGTCACTGCCCGCCTGATCATCGCCAACCACGGAAACAAAGGCCACGGCAGCACCAAGCGCCGTCAGGTTGCGCACCACATTGCCGGCACCGCCAGGCATGGCGATTTCGCGTTCCACGGTCAGCACCGGCACCGGCGCTTCCGGGCTGATGCGCTGCGCCCGGCCATAGACATAGCGGTCCAGCATGGCATCGCCCACCACCAAAACCGAGGCACGGCGAAGCTGCCGCGCTGCGGCCATCAAGTCAGCGATGGGAATGTCAATCAATGGCCGATCCATGCGGGCGCCCCTTTGCAACAATTGCGTAACCCAGGCGCCGGGTCGGGCGCAAGCGGGGGCGCAGAGGTTCAAGCGCCTGCCAGGGTCAGCCCCTCGATCCTAAGCGTCGGGCAATCCGTCCCGCGCCGGAAGACCAGATCATTGGCGGCGGTCATATTCAGGAACATCTGCTTGAGATTACCGGCCACCGTGATCTCACTCACCGCCTCTGCCAGCACCCCGTCCCGGATCATGAAGCCCGCGGCACCCCGGCTGTAATCGCCCGTCACACCATTGACACCCATGCCGATCAATTCCGTGACGTAAAGCCCTTCCTTGATATCGGCCATGAGTTCCGCCGGGCTGAGTGTGCCCGGGGAAAGCCAAAGATTACTCGGCGCCGGGCCAGGGGGGCCGCCCGTGCCCCGGCTGGCATGGCCGGTGGAAGCCAGCCCCAATTGCCGGGCGCTCCGCCAATCCATCACCCAGCTTGTCAGCACACCATCGCGCACCAAGGCGCGGGCTTCACCCGGCATGCCTTCCCCATCAAAGGGGCGGGATCTCAAACCACGAGCTCGTGTTGGATCGTCATGCACTGTCAGACCCTTAGGCAGGATCTGTTCGCCCATTGAACCCTTCAGAAAGGACGTGCCCCGCGCCACCGCCGCACCATTGATGGCGCCCATCAGATGCCCAAGGATGGAACCAGAAACGCGCGGGTCGAGCACCACCGGAATGCGCGCGGTCTTGGCGCGGACCGGGTTCAGCCGGCGCACCGCCTTTTCCGCAGCCACGCGCCCAACCATGGCCGGGTCCGGCAGATCGGCCAGAAAAACCGCCTGCCAGTAATCATAATCGCGTTCCATCCCGGTGCCCTCACCAGCGACGGCGGTGGCGGAAATGCCATGCGATGTGCGCGCATACTGCCCGGCAAAGCCATTGGAAGCGACCAGGGCGATCTCCGTCCGGCCCCAACCGGCGCCCGCCCCTTCGCTATTGGTGATGCCCTTCACGGCAAGCGCCGCTTCTTCAGCGGCGGCGGCGCGGGCGAGCAGAGCTTCCGCGGTGGGTTCGCTCGGGTCTTCCAAATCAAGCGCGCGGGCCGGGATCGCCACCGCGTCCGGCAGGCCGGCGAAGGGGTCTTCCGGCACCACGCGGGCCATGGCGACGGCACGTTCCGCGAGTGCGGCAAAGCCCTTCGGGTCCGGCTCGGTGGAAGCCACAATCGCCTGGCGCCTGCCGACAAACACCCGCAAGCCAAGGTCCTGGCTTTCCGAGCGTTCCAGCTTTTCAATCGCGCCAAGCCGCCGTTCCACGGAAAGTGAGGTGGAACCGATCAGCAGCGCATCCGCCGCATCCGCCCCCGCCGCGCGGGCGGCCTTGATCAGATCAGCCAGCACATCCAGCCGGTTCATGCCGCAAGCTTCTCCATAATCGCGCCAAGCGATGGCACCTGCGCTGATGGCCCCATCACCGCAAGCGTCGGGCGCTGGCGGAAGGCCTGAGCAGCCGCCTGCTGCACCTGTTCCACGGTGACCGAGGCGATGCGCTGCTTGGTTTCCTCAATCGGGATCACGCGGCCATGCACCTGCAATTGCCGCGCAAGCTGTTCGCAGCGGCTGCCGGTGGATTCCAAGGACATGAGCAAGGAAGCGCGGAGCTGCGCCTTGGCGCGGGCCAATTCATCCTCGGTGACGTCACGCTGCACCTTGAGCAATTCCTCAAGCGTCACGGGCATCAATTCCGCCGCTTCTTTCTCGCCAGTGCCGGCGTAAATCTGAAACAATCCGCCATCCTTGAAGGGCGAGGCAAAGGCATAGATGGAATAGACCAAGCCGCGCTTTTCACGGATTTCCTGAAACAGCCGCGATGACATGCCGCCACCAAGCAGCGTGCCCAGCACCTGTGTTGGCCAATGCATCGGGTCCCGATAGGGGGCAGAGGGAAAGCCAAGCACGATATGCACCTGGTCCAGATCTCGGTCTTCGCGGAATTCACCGCCGGCATAGCGCGTTGCTTCCGGTGCGGGGATGCTTACCTCAGGCAAATCAGCGAAATGCTTGCCGACCAGATCAAGCAAGGCTTCATGTTCCAGCGCACCGGCGCCGGCAATCACCATGGAAGATGGCCCGTAATTGCGGCGCATATAGCCCTTCAGCGCATCGCGCGTCATGGCTTTGATTGATCCCTCCGTGCCCAGCACGGGCCGCCCCATGGGTTGATCGGGAAAGGCCGTGGATTGGAAATGGTCGAACACGATATCATCCGGCGTATCATTCGCCTGGCCGATTTCCTGCAAGATCACGCCGCGTTCGCGTTCAACTTCCTCAGGCTCAAAGGTCGAATGCGTCAGGATATCGCCGATGATATCAACGGCCAGCGCCGTATCTTCCTTCAAGACCTTGGCGTAATAGGCGGTTTGTTCGCGCGCGGTATAGGCATTCAAATGCCCGCCGACATTCTCGATCTCCCGCGCAATTGCCGCCGCATCGCGCCGCGCCGTGCCCTTGAAGGCCATATGTTCCAGGAAATGTGAAACGCCATTGTCTTCCGGCGTTTCATGCCGCGTGCCGACAGCGACATAGGCGCCGAAGGAAACGGTTTCCACGCGCGGCATGTTTTCGGAAACGACAGTCAGGCCATTATTCAGGCGGGTAACGCGGACGGCTTCGGTCATGGGTGCGTTTATCTTTTCAAGCTGCATTACGACGGGCATGGGCACGAACCGCGTCTTCCACCGCGCCGAGGTCATCGGGCAGGACGGAAAAGCGTTCTTCCCGATCATATAGGTCGGCCAGCCGCGCGGGCAGAGGGGGGCGGAGCCCCGTGGCGCGTTCCACCGCATCGGGGAATTTCGCCGGATGCGCCGTGGCGGCCACCACCACGGGAATGGCCGGGTCTTCCGGCGCCAGGGCGCGCGCCGCAGCGGTGCCGACCGCTGTGTGCGGGTCAGCCAAATAGCCTGCCGCCTGATGCAAATGGCGGATTTCGGCGAGCGTCCCGGCATCATCCAGGGTGAAGCCGGCGAATAGCTTGGTCGCTTCCCGCCAGGCGGCATCCGCGATGGGCATGCGCCCTTCGGCGCGGAAGCGGCGCATGGCCTCCGCCGTGATGGCGCCATCGCGGCCCTGCAATTCGAACAACAGGCGTTCGAAATTGGAGGAAACCTGAATATCCATCGAAGGCGAAAGCGATGGCTCAACCGGGCGCGCTGTCATGTCATTGGCCGTGAGGAAGCGCGCCAGAATGTCATTGCGGTTCGACCCCACGATCAGCTTCGCGACCGGCAGGCCCATGCGCATCGCGGCCCAGGCGGCCAGCACATTGCCGAAATTGCCGGTGGGCACGCTGAAAGCCACGGGCCGATCCGGCGCGCCTAGCGCCAAGGCAGCGGCGACATAATAGGGGATTTGCGCCGCAATCCGCGCCCAATTGATCGAATTCACCGCCGAAAGCCGCATTTCCTGGCGGAAGGGCGCGTCATTGAACATGGCCTTCACCAGATCCTGGCAGGCATCGAAATCGCCCTTGATCGCGATATTGCGCACATTGGCCGCCAGCACGCTGGTCATTTGCCGGCGCTGGACTTCGCTGGTGCGGCCTTCCGGGTGCAGGATGACGATATCAACCGCCGCGCGATCCCGGCAGGCTTCAATGGCGGCGGAACCCGTATCGCCGGATGTCGCGCCCACAATCGTCACGCGTTCGCCGCGCTTGGTCAGCACATGGTCAAACAGGGGTCCCAGCAATTGCAGCGCCATATCCTTGAAGGCGAGCGTCGGGCCATGGAACAATTCGAGTGCAAAACAGCGCTGATCCAATTGCACCAGCGGCACAATGGCCGGATGGCCAAAGCCGGCATAGGCCTGCCTGCAAAGCTGATCGAGCGGCAGGCCCGACCCGGCGAATAGCCCAATGATGCGCGCTGCCAATTCCGGATAGGAAAGCCCGCGCATGGCGCGCCATTCGGCGGGCGAAAGGCTTGGCCAATGGCGCGGCACGAAAAGCCCGCCATCCTCAGCCAGCCCCGCCAGCAATACGCCTTCAAAATCCCGGGCCGGCGCCTGCCCGCGTGTTGAGATATACTCCATGGCCGGGAGACATAAAGGGTGATGCGGCAAGTGGCGAGACCACCCGCAAAAGAAAGGGCGCCCCATTGCTGGTGGCGCCCGTTTCAGACTTGCTTGCGCGCGGCCCAATCACCCCGGCGCATTGCCCCGCGCATTCAGACGCAGCGGCACAAAGCGCTGCCCGCTGGCGTTTTCCACCGCAAACAGCCCGACATTGCGGTTCTGGCGGCGCAGGCGTTCGATCTGTTCCTGCACCTCAGCCGGGGTGGCCACACGCTGCTGCTGGACCTCCACAATCACATCACCAGGGCGAAGCTCTCGCTCCGCTGCCGGGGTGCCGGGGATCACCTCCACAATCACCACGCCGCGCTGTTCGGGCTTCAGGTTGAAGCGTTGGCGAAGCTCATTGGTGATGGTCGCAACCCGCAGCCCAAGCCCGGTCAATTCCACCGGACCCTGCCCTGCGGGAGGCGCCGCCGGCGCCGCCGCCTGACGCTGTTCGGTCGGCAATTCGCCAAGCGTGACTGTCACGGTTTCTTCCTTGCCGTCGCGCCAGATAACCACGGGCACGGAACTGCCGACATTATTATCGGCGACAATCCGCGGCAGGGCGCGCATTTCCGGCACTGCCACGCCATTGAAGCGAATGATCACATCGCCCGACCGAATGCCCGCCTGCGCCGCTGGCCCATCGGCCTGCGCATTGGCCACAAGGGCACCGCGCGTCCCGGCGGGCAGGCGGAGCGCCTCGGCAATGTCATCCGTGACACCCTGGATATTCACGCCAATCCAGCCGCGCCGCACACGCCCCGCATCCCGCAACTGCGCCACGACACGCGTTGCCATATTGGACGGGATGGCGAAGCCAAGCCCGGCCGAAACCCCACTGGGCGAGACAATGGCCGTATTGATGCCGATCACCTGACCGCGCATGTTAAACAATGGCCCGCCGGAATTGCCCTGATTGATTGAAGCATCCGTCTGGATGAAATCATCATAGAGCCCCTGCCCGATATCGCGCCCGCGGGCCGAGACAATCCCCGCCGTTACCGTGCCGCCAAAGCCGAAGGGATTGCCGATGGCAATCACCCAATCGCCCACTTCGGATTGATCCGAATCGCCAAAGGGCACGGCGGAAAGCGGCTTGTCATGCTTGATGCGCAGCACCGCGATATCCGTGCGCGGATCGGTGCCGACCAATTCGGCGCGGATGCTCGTTTTATCCTGCAGGATCACGTTGATTTCATCAGCGCCATCAATCACGTGGTTATTGGTGACGACGATGCCTTCCTGCGCATCAATGATGAAACCGGACCCGAGTGATTGCGCACGGCGCTGGCGCTGCTGCGGGCCTTCACCCTGGCCGGGCGGGCGGTTGCGGTTGAAGAAATCGCGGAAGAATTCCTCGAACGGGCTGCCCGGCGGCAGCTGGGGCATATCCGGCGCATTGGGCCTTCCAGAGCGCGGCGCGACATTCTTGGTGGTGGAGATATTCACCACCGCCGGCAGCAATTCCCGCGCGAGGGGGGCGAAGCTTTCCGGCGCGCGCTGCTGCGCCTGGGCCGCGCTGATCAGCGGCAGGGGGGCAAGCGGCACCAGGGCCATGGCGCCGGCAAGGGCAAGATGGACGATACGCAAGGAAGTTCTCCTCGGGGATGGCGTCAACAACCATATCAGATTGGTGGCGCGGGCGTGAATTGAAGCCGCCCAACTGCAACGAAAAGCGACAAAAGGCGACTGCGTCACCAAAGCTTGAGCAGCCAGGCAAGGCCAATGCCGCCCACCGCCGCGATCAGCCCGCCTAGCCGCAACCGTGCTTCGGGCGTTTCAGCCAGGCTTGCCAGCATCCGGCGCATGAAGCCGGGCGCGATGGCATAGGCCAAGCCCTCCAGGGCCAGCACGACGGCTATGCCCTGGAGAAGCGCGGTGAAACTCACCTGGGCGCAGGCGCCGGGGCCTGAAAGCCATTCGGGCTTTCGCGG
>JBIIIE010000244.1:0-4735 GCA_044235135.1 Roseomonas sp.
GTTGGCGGATGCACCGCCAGCGCCTTCCAGAAATTATTGACATCAGCCACACCGCGCATGGCCTTGATGTCATCGAAGACCTGCGCGCACCTCGGGCACGGCATCGGCATATTCAATCAGCGCCATCAGGCGCTACCCGGCAAGGGCCGATAGGGCAGGGCGGCCAGGCGCGTGGCATGAAGGCTGATGTCCTGCCAAACGCCGCCTGTCACATAGGGGTCTTCGGCCATCCAGGCGCGCGCCGCTTCATCGGTTGCGTGGCGCGTCACGGTAATGGAACCGATCATGCGCTCCCCGGCCTCATCCAGGATGGCGCCGCCAATGGCCAGCGTGCCATCGGCGGCCATGGGCTGCATGCGCGCGATATGCGCCCCCCGCGCGGCTTGGCGGCGGGCGGGGGCATCCGCATCCGTGCCGTCATAGGCGATGGCAACCGTATGGGTGCGCGTGGTCGCCACCGGATCGCCAGGCTTGGGCAGGCGCTGATAGGGCAAAGGCGCGATGCGGAAGGGCAGGATGCGGATATCGCCCCAAACGCCTTCCACGGAAAAGGGTTCTTCCGCCAAATAGGCTTCCGCGCCAGCCCTATCCGGCACGTCAAGGATCATCAGCGACCCGGAAGCCACCCATTCGGCGGTGAAGAGCGGCGTGCCGAATGGCATGCGCCCATCCTCAGCCCAGCGGCTGATCACCGCCCTGTGGCGGTCCATCGCCGCGGCGCGGCGGCTTGGGTCGTTACCGTCGAAAGCGAGTATCGCGTAGCCCATGGCATTTCCCCTTCATTACAAGGGCAGCATGCCATGGGCGAAGGCTTATGAAAGGGGGGCGCCCCCCATGGCATCAATACATATGCTGCCCGCCATTGATGGACAGCGTGGACCCGGTGATGAAATCCGCATCCTCGGCGGTTAGGAACACCACGCCGCGGGCGATATCCTCGGCCTTGCCCAACCGGCCACGCGGAATGCGCGCAATGATCTTTTCCAGCACATCGGGCGGCACGGCGCGCACCATTTCGGTATCCACATAACCGGGGGCAACGGCATTCACGGTAATGCCAAGCTTGGCGCCTTCCTGCGCCAAGGCCTTGGTGAAGCCATGAATGCCCGATTTCGCGGCGGCGTAATTCACCTGGCCATATTGCCCGGCCTGACCATTCACGGAACCGATATTCACAATGCGGCCAAACTTGCGCGCATTCATGCCTTCCCAGACCAGCTTGCAAAGATTGTAGCAGGAACCAAGGTTTGTATCGATCACCGCATCCCACATGTCGCGGTTCAGCTTGCGCATGGTGGCATCGCGCGTAATGCCCGCATTGTTCACCAGAATGTCAATCGGCCCCACTTCGGCTTCGATCTTGGCAATCGCATCCGCGCATTGCGCAAAATCCGCGACATCGAATTTATAGCAGGGAATGCCGGTGCGATCGGTAAACGCCTTCGCTGCGGCATCATTGCCGGCATAGGAAGCAACCACGGTCCGGCCAGCCGCCTTCAGCGCTTCGCTGATGGCGGCACCAATGCCTCTTTGGCCACCGGTGACAAGTGCAACTCGCGCCATGAACATTCTCTCCTCAATTGCTGGTGACGGGCTTGCTGCCCCATGGCAGCCGGTCTGGTCACGGTATTTGCGCCAGATCAATAGCGGCTTGGCATTTTCGCGCCACAAGAATCACGCGGGCGGCGTGATTTTCCGCCCCGTTTGATAGCTTCTCCTCCTTAGACGTGAGACTCTGACGGCGCGCGCCCCCCAACCGCGCCGTATTTTTTTGCCCTGGGCGCGGGATATGCTAAACACGGATTATGGTTCTGCAGGCGCATTTTCTGCGAATTACCGCCGCGGCCGCCTGAGGCGCCGGGCTTGGGGCCTGCGCGCCCTTGTGGTGGCCGCCCCAGCATTGCCCCACCACCCTGAACCGGACCCAAGCCATGCTTCCTGCCCCTTCGACCACGCGCTTTGATCTGCGCGCCGAACCAAGCCCCGGCCTGCTGCCGCGGGTATTGCAGCCCTTTGCCAAGCGCGACGTGACGCCTGATCTGTTCCAGGCCCGCCGGATGGATACCGAAATGGAGATCACCATCACCTGCTTCGACCTGGAACCCGGCATGGCCGCGCTGATCGCCGGCAATCTGGGGCAGGTGATTGGCGTGAACCGCGTGGTGGTGACGCCGGCGGAAAGCCTCGCCACACGCCGGGCGTAGCGTTAGAAGAACCCCATGAAGCCGCTGATCCTGACAATGGGTGAGCCCGCCGGGATCGGCGCGGAAATCACCGCCGGTGCCTGGCGCGCCTTGCACGGCAGCAGCCCGTGCTTTGCGCTGATTGATGATGCCACGCGCGATTTCGGCGTACCGGTGGCGCGGATCAGCGCGCCGGAAGAAGCGGGCGCGGTCTTCGGGCAGGCGCTACCCATCCTGCACCGGCCCTTGGCCGTGCCCGTGGTTCCCGGCCAGCCAAACCCAGCCCATGCGGGTGCGGTGATTGCCGCGATTGAGGAAGCGGTCGCGCTCGCCACATCAGGCCGCGCTTCAGGCGTGGTGACCAACCCGATCCAGAAGGCAAGCCTGACGGCAGCGGGCTTTCCGCATCCCGGCCATACGGAATTCTTGGGCGAATTGGCCGGCCTGGGCGTGCCGCCCGTGATGATGCTGGCTTGTCCGGAACTCCGCGTGGTGCCGGTGACGGTGCATGAAGCCTTGGCGAAAGCGATTGCACGGCTGACGCCCGAGATGATCATCGCAACATCGCGCATTGTGGCCGCCGCGCTGAAGCGCGATTTCGGCATTGCCGCGCCGCGCCTGGCCGTTGCGGGTTTGAACCCCCATGCCGGGGAAGCCGGCACCATGGGGCGGGAGGAAATTGACATCATCGCCCCCGCCATTGCGACACTCCGCGCGGAGGGCATTGATGCACGCGGGCCCATGCCGCCCGATACGATGTTCACCGCACTTGCGCGGCCAGGCTATGACGCGGCGATCTGTCTTTATCACGATCAGGCGCTGATCCCGATCAAGACGATTGACATGGCGGGCGGCGTGAATGTGACGCTCGGGCTTTCCATCATCCGCACCAGCCCGGATCACGGCACGGCTTTGGATATTGCCGGCAAGGGGCTGGCTGATCCCGCTTCGCTGATCGCGGCCATCAGGCTGGCTGGGCAGCTTGCTCAAAAAAGAGGTTTGGCGTGAAACATCTCGACCTATCGGTGAATGTTGATCATGTGGCGACACTGCGCAATGCACGTGGCGGCACCCATCCCTGCCCGGTGGAGGCATCACGCATCGCCATTGAAGCGGGCGCGGATGGCATTACCGTGCATCTGCGTGAAGATCGCCGCCACATCAGGGATCGTGATGTGGAGCGTATTCGGGCCGAGGTCGCCGCGCCCTTGAATTTCGAAATGGCGGCGACCGAGGAAATGGTTGCTTTCGCGGAACGCATCCGCCCACCCTATTGCTGCATTGTGCCGGAAAAACGCGCGGAGCTGACCACGGAGGGCGGGCTTGATGTGCTGCGCGCCGGGCCATTCCTGCGCGAAGCGGTGGCGCGATTGCGCGCTGCTGATGTGCGCGTTTCCATCTTCATTGAAGCCGATGCGGCGCAGATTGAAGCCGCGGCCGCGATTGGCGCGCTGGCGATTGAATTGCACACCGGCACTTATGCCGAAGGGCCGGTGGCGGATCGCCCCGCGCAATTGGCGCGGCTGCAAGCCGGCGTTGCGGCAGCGCGGCGCGCTGGTTTGCTCTGCCATGCCGGGCATGGGCTGACGTATGAAACCGTGAGTGACATCGCCCGGATGGAGGAAGTGACGGAAATCTCCATCGGGCATTTCCTGATTTCACAAAGCGTCTTTGAAGGGCTGCCCGCGGTGGTGCGTCGTTTCAAGGCGTTGATCGCCGCCGTGCGTGGCGCCTGAGGGAGATTTCCATGCCGATATTGAATGTTGACGGTTATCCGATTGCCTATGCCGAAGCCGGTAGCGGCACGCCGCTTGTGATGGTGCATGGCACTTTGGGCGATCAGCGTTCCTTCGCGGGGCAGATGGAAGCTTTTGGCGCGAAGTATCACGCGATTGCGATCAGCCTGCGCCATTGCTGGCCGGATAAGTGGCGTGAAGATGGGGATTTCACCATCGCGCGGCATATGGCGGATGTGGCGGGTTTCATTCGCGGCTTGGGCAAAGGCAAGGTGCATTTGATTGGCCATTCGCGCGGCGGGCATATCGCCTTTCGTGTGGCGCAGCATCATCCGGAATTATTGGCATCGGTCGTCTTGCTGGAACCAGGCGGCGAATTGGATGAAAGCCTGGGTGGCGCGCCGCCCGCGGGCAACCAGGCATCCGCCTTTGCGCGTGGCGCCGCCCTGATTGCTGAAGGCAAGGTGGAAGAAGGCTTGACGGTTGTTGCCGAACATACTGGCGGGCCAGGGGCCTGGGCGAAGCGTTCTGAGGCGCGCAAGACCGTCAATCGCGACAATGCGACAACCTTGCTCGGCCAGATCAAGGAACAGCGCAACCCCTATGCGCGGGCGGAGGCAGCGGGGATCAAGACGCGCACGCTGCTGGTGGGGGGGGATCAATCCCAACCGCAATTCGGGCGCATTCTGGATGCCTTGGAAGGTGCCATGCCGAATGCGCAGCGCGTGACGATTGCGCGCGCCGCGCATAGTGTGCAGGCGGATAACCCGGCTGATTTCAACGCGGCGGTGTTGCGGTTTCTTGCGGCTTAAATTT
>JBIIIE010000245.1:0-4732 GCA_044235135.1 Roseomonas sp.
CGGGTCCAATTCCCGCGCGCCATGCAGCCCGCTTTCTTCGCGCACGGTGAATAGCAGCGTGATCGGCGGATGTGGCAGCTTGTGTTGGATAAGCGCCTTCGCAAGCGCGATAAGCACCGCACAACCCGTGCCATTATCGCCGCCCAAGGCCGTGGTGCCATCAGAAACAATCCGGTCACCTTCCCGCCGCGGCTTCGCACCCTTGCACAGCGGCACGGTATCCATATGGGTGGAGAACAACAGCCGCGGGCCTGGCTTGGTGCCGGGCAGGTCAACGATCAGATTGCCCACTTCGGTCGGAAGCGTGATCCGCTGGTTTGCGGTGTCATAGCGGATGGCGCTGGCCGGCACGCCCGCCTTTTGCAGCTCATCCACAAGGGCAGCGCCAATCGCGGCCTCATGGCCCGTGACGCTGTCAATCGCGAGCAGGCGGATCAGCGCATCTGTCGCGTAATCAACATCAACAAGCTCGGTAATGCTGGTCATGGATCTTTCCTCCCGATCTGATGGTATAGAGATATTTCATGATTTTGCGAGAATAGGTCGCAAGGCATCAATGACGCCTGTCAGCATGATTTGCGCGCCAATGCAGAGCAGCACAAAGGCCGCGAGTTTTGCGGCGATCAGCATGCCCGTAGGGCCAAGGCGGCGCGCCACCGCAGCGGCATTGGCATAGGCGATCCAAACGGTCAGCGCTACCGTCACGGCTGTTAGTGTGAAGGCTAGCGCATTCAATGCGATATCGCTGATTTCGGAGGAACGTCGTTCTGCCGAAAGGGCGATAGAGGCGGCGATGGTGCCAGGGCCCGTGGTGAGCGGCAGGGTCAGGGGAAAGAAGCTCATACGCTCGACCGGGGCGGTATCCAGGGCGGCAGGGGCCTGGGATTCGCGGCGCTGATTGTCATCTTCCTCATTCAACATGTGCCAACCAGCAACCGCGACCGTGAGCCCGCCCGCAATCCGCAAGGCTTCCAGTGAAATGCCGAAAAAGCCAAGGATCGGCGTGCCAAGAAACAGCGCCGCAAGCAGGACGATGAAGCTATTGATGGCAATGGACCGCGCGAGCCGCGCGCGTTCCTGTTCGGTCAGCCATCGGGTCATGCCATGAAAGATCAGCGCGCCGGCGGGCGGGTTGATGATGCTGATCAGCGCCGAAAAGCCAAACAGCCAGGCGGCAAACAGATCACCGAAAATGGCGGAAGTTGTCATGAATTCCTGCCCTGGTATGGAAACGCGCGCGGTGGTGGACTTAAGTGAGGACTTGATTTTCGACGCAAACCGCTAGCTTAACGCGAGCGCTTGCCGAGTGTTAGGCTATTCAGCCTCATGGCTGTGCGCTGTATCCCAGCGGTAGAGGTGATAGAATTATCGTGGCGCGGTGGTCTTGGTGTGAAATTCAGCGGCGGCCTTGACCTGGATAAAGGCTGGGTTTGGGTTGGGATCGCGGGATTTCAATGGATGATTGGACTTGTCGCGCCCTCGCGACGGGGTCGTTCATTCCCTCGCGCAAGGTCACGGTCCTCGGCTGAGACCACGTCCGTGCCACGATGCGCGCTCATCCATTCATGCAAGATCGAAAAGCCGACCCCAAGGTCATCTTCTCTGCTGCACAATAGGGGATCAAAAGGAGCGGCACAAAACCGTGGCAGGTCAAGGTTGAAGGCGCAAATGGCATGACCAATGGGGGCTGGCACAAGGTGGAGCGCAGGCAGCGGTTGCCAAAATTTGAACTTGAGACTGCTCCGTTATAGCGTTTCTTTAAACATGATACCATATCGCAGGGAGATCAGTACAATGAGACAGGAAATCACGCGTCGTGCATTTGGTGCCTCGGTTCTGCTTGCGGCAGGAGCAACACAGGCAAGAGCACAATGGAATCCGACAAGACCTGTCAATATTGTGGTGCCATTTCCTCCTGGTGGTTCAACAGATGTCACAGCGCGCCTGGTGGCGGAGCGCATGGCGCCAGTGCTTGGACAGAATATTGTTATTGATAACCGTCCTGGCGCGCAAACCGTCATCGGCGCTGAATTTGTCGCACGTGCCGCACCCGATGGGCACACAATGCTCATGTCCTCGGGGACTACGCTGACAATCAATCCGCTTATCGGAAGGAATCTACCCTATAGCCCGGATGATTTTGTCCCCATCATTCATGTGGCAACCTTACCCTTCTGCATCGCGGTAAGACCGGGCATTCCGGATACGCTGGAAGGGTTCATCGCGCATGTGCGTGCCAACCCCGGCAAGGTGACATGGGGGCACAATGGGAGGGGATCGTTCAATCATATCGCGGGCGAACTGATACGTGATCGGCTTCAATTGGATTGGACTGATGTTGGGTATCGTGGCGATGCGCATCAGATGAATGACCTTCTGGCCGGAACACTTGATTCGATTCTTGTTGGCGGCGCCACGGGCCTGCAGGTTGCGCGTTCCGGACGCGCAAAGATCATCGGATGGACTGGAGAGGAAAGATTGCCAAATCTACCGGATCAACCGACCTTTCATGAAAACTGGCCCGGGCTTGTTGCCGTTACGTGGTTTGGGCTGCTCGCGCCCGCCCGAACGCCAGCGGCAGCTATCTCACGGCTGAATACCGCAGGTGCTGTGGCGGTTGCCGATGCAATGGTTCGCGAGCGCCTGCTCAATGAAGGGATACTGACCGCAGGTGGCACGCCCGCTGAATTTCGAGCCTTTCTTGATCGTGAAAAGGAACGCTGGGGACCGCTTCTGCGACGTCTGAACATAGAATTCTAGGTGCTGAAACGCGCGGCTTTGCTCCCCGGAAAATGGGTTATGGTGGCCGAGCGTTTTCTACCCTGTATTCCCTGGCTTGGCGGAATGGCAACCGCTGAAGGTATCGAAGCTCACGCGCGCGCAGAAGGCGTTCATATTGAATTGCAGCAGGATTAGGATAGACATCCTGTGTCGAAAACACTGCGACAGCCAACACAAAGATTGCTATTGACAAGCTCAGCCCGACTGCATGAGCATATCATTCAAGGGTTCACATCAAGAAAAAGCAAATGTGAGGAGGAAGCATATGTCAAAACAGGAAGATGGCCCCGCTGGGACTGAAATCGCCAGCACAGATTAGGCGCTTGACCGCCGGAGCTACCTGAAATCTGCTGCTGTGGGTGCGGCGGGCGTTGGGTCTGCAGCGCTGGCAGCCCCCAGCATCGCCCATGCGCAGAACCGGACCTTCCGCCTTAAGCTGCAAAGCAATTTTACAGGAATCGGGATCGAATCCCAGGATCGCGCCACGCGGTTATTCGTGGAGCGGGTGAATAGAATGTCGGGCGGGCGTATTGAGATCACGAATTTCAATGCGGAAGTCCTGCTCGGTATTGGTGAGACCTTTCGTGGTGTAGGCTCTGGCGTGGCGGATCTTGCGGTCACTGCGCCGATCTATCATCGCGGCATTGTGCCGGTCGCGGAATATCTTTGGGCCGTGCCCTTCTTCCCCTTCACCAACCTTGAATTCTATGAATTGATCTATCAATACATGGGCATCAAGGAAATCTTCCAAGGAGCCTATCGTCCGCATAATGTTGCGCATCTGACCTATCAGTGCTCGGATGAATGGGGCGCCATGGTATCAACCCGGCCTGTGGCGAAATATGCCGATTTCCGCGGCATGAAGGTGCGCGCCTTCGGCATTTGGGCGGATTGGCTGGTGCATAATGGTGCTTCAATCGTCACGGTGCCTGGTGGTGAAGTCTATACTGCGATCCAGACTCGTATTCTGGACGCTGCGGCTTTCGGTTCGCCAGATGCTTGGGCCGGCATGAAAATGCACGAGGTCTGCAAATTCTACATCAACCCCTCAGTCGTGCCCTATGACGTGACTGAAGTGATCATGAATCAGCGTGTTTTCAATTCCATGCCTGCAGACCTTCAGGAAGTGATGATTTCTGCATCACGCGTGATGAATTGCGATATCTCCGCGCTCACCATCCCAACTGATGTGCGTGGCCGGAAGAGACTTGCTGATGGCGGGATGCAAACCATCATGATGCCCGATGATGAATTGGTGAAGGCAGCCGATTGGTGCTGGAACCGCTTCATCAGCATGAAGGGCAGGATGCCGCATATCGACAAGGTGATTGAGATCTACACCAACGCGCGGCAGGTCTATAAGGATTATTACGGTCCGAAGCGTCTGCCCGTTTGATATTCTTCGCCTGATGAGGCCGTTCCATCAATTGGGTTCGGCTTCATCAGGCAGAAGTGACGAGTGTCAGGCCGCTTCGCCATGGCGTTTTCCGTTTGCAGCCAGAGACCAGCGAAAGCCTTGGGATTTGGTCGGCGCGCTGATGTTACACCCCAATGACATGAGGACTTAAAGATGGCCGTGATCGAAGCCTACCTTCGTTTTACGGATTGGCTGAACGCCAAATTCGCCTGGATCGTCGCCTTCATGATCTGCCCCATGCTCTTCATCATGGTGTGGGAAATTGTGATGCGCTATTTTCTGAATTCGCCCAGTCATTGGGCCTTTGAGATATCCCTTTTCATCTTCGGTTCCTATATCGTCCTGGGTGGTGCCTATACCTATCTCGCGGGCGGACACATCAATGTGGACATTGTGTGGGGAAGATTGCCGCCGCGCGGGCGCGCGCTTCTTGATGTGTTCACCAGTGCATTTGCCTTCCTGTATCTTGGTGTTCTTATTTGGGTATCGCTTCAGATCACGATCAATTCCTGGCAGATCGGTGAAGATCGGTGA
>JBIIIE010000246.1:0-4727 GCA_044235135.1 Roseomonas sp.
GGAAGGCAAAGCCAAGCGCATCGCTGCCGGCACCGCGATATAGGAAGCCGAGGCACCTAACACTGCCATAAGCCCCACGCCCCCGGTGGAAAGCCCCACCAGCAAGCCGCCCGCGAGCCCCGCCGCGCCGCCAATCAGCGGCATGATGATGGCAAAACCGATCAGCCGCGCATCCAGCCCCCGGCCCCTATCACGCAAACGCCGCGCCGCGGTGATGCCCATTTCAAGCAGGAAAAGACAAAGCGCACCGGGAAATAACGCTGTAATGAAGGGGGCCAATTGCCGGTCCGCTGCCGCGCCACCCAGCCAGCCGATCAAAAACGCACCCAGCAGCAGCACGACCGACCCGTTCAGAAAAACCTCTCGCGCCATTTCGCGGGCACCGCCTGACGTGGCCGCACCGCCGCGCCGCGCAATCAGCAGGGCGGTCAGAATGGCTGGGGTTTCCATCGCGGCCAGCACGGCGGGCATGAAGCCCTCATAGGGCGTATTGGTGGCATTCAATTGCCCGACCGCCGCGGCAAAAGTCACCACACTGACCGACCCATAATGCGCCGATACCGCTGCCGCCGTAGCCTTATCCAAAGGCGTTGCAGCGCGGAGCAAGCCATAGGCCGGCAGTGGCAGCAGCGCCGAAAGTGCGATGCCCACCACCAAGGCCGGGATCAGCCCCGCCGAGGCGCCTGGCTGCGCAATGGCAATGCCGCCCTTAAGGCCAATGGCCATCATCAGATAGAGCGACAGCGTCTTGGCCAAGGCATCCGGCACGGAAAGGTCAGAACGCAGCGCAGCGGCGGCGAAGCCAAGCGCGAAGAACAGCACCGAAGGCGGCAGGATTTCAAAGAAGGACATGGGTGGCGCGGGTTAGGCTTTGGCCCTGGCGGTGTAAAGGCCCTTCAGCCCAGACCAATCGGCAGGCCGTGATAGGACCGCGCGTAATACATCAGGCAGCCGGCTGCCATATCGGCAAAGCGCACTGCCTGAACCTCAGCGAAGACCACGCTATGCGTGCCCTGTTCCATCACTTCCGTGATGCGGCAATCAAAACTCGCCGCTGCCCCTTCCAGCACTGGGGCGCCGGTGGCAAGGCGCACCCATTTCCCGGCGGCAAAGCGGCTTGCCATATCGGCCTTGTCGCTTGGCGCGGAAAAGGCGTTGGAAACCGCCTGCTGGCCTGCCGAGAGCGTATTCACACACAGCACGCCATTCGTCAGGAACAGCGCGCTACGCGGGCTGGTGCGGTTCAGGCAAACCAGCAGCGTCGGCGGATCATCCGTCACGGAACAAACGGCGGTTGCGGTAATGCCGCCCTGTCCCGCCGCACCATCTGTCGTGATGATATTCACCGCCGCCCCCAGCCTGGCCATGGCATCGCGAAATTCCTGGCGAGAAACGGGCATGGCAGACGATCCTTGCAGCGGGCTTTAGAAGCGAAGCCTCTATCACCCCAAGCGCGCGGCGTCACGCCAGCCGGCCTTGGTCAGGCTGTAAAGCAAATGCCGCCGATAATGATGCCCCTCTGGCAGGCGCGGATGGTCGAATGCGCCTGCCGGCGCCATGCCAAGCTTTTCCATGAGCTTCCAGGAAGCCGCATTGCCCGGCACGGTGAAGGCGACAATCTTTTCCAGGCCAAGTGTCGCGAAACCAAAGCCCAAGGCCGCGCGCGCGGCTTCTTCCGCATAGCCCTGGCGGCGAAAGCGCGGGCCGATGCGCCAGCCGATTTCCACCGCCGGGGTGAAATCCGCCTGCCAGGGAATGGTCATGAGGCCAACAACACCCACAAAATCCCCGGTCGCTGCTTCCGCCACCACCCAGAACCCCCAGCCATGCTCAGCAAAATGTGCGCGCATCCGCGCCGCCCAGGCATCACTTTCCGCCCGCGTCATTGTGGCGGCGAAATAGCGCATGCTTTCCGGATCACCATTAATGGCGAATAGCGGCGCCAAATCCTCATCCCGCCAGGGGCGCAGGATCAGCCTTGCGGTCGTAAGTGTTGCGGGTTGCATGCGCCAAGCCTAGCGGAAGTCGCGTGCCGGCGCAGCGGAAAACCTTATCTCAGGCACTCGAAAAAGCCGGTTTCCTTATCAAGCTGCCCATATTCCTTGGCGCGGAAATCATAGCGGGACACGATGCCCACCACCTTGCCATCGCGCACCACGGGCAAATGGCGAAAGCCGCCATCGGCCATCATATGCAGCGCATCCATGGCATTGCCCTCGGGCGGCAGGCAGACGGGGTGGCGGGTCATGGCGTCTGACAGGCGGATTTCAGTGGCGTCCTTCCCGTGGGAGAGGAAATGCACCGCATCCCGCCCGGTGAAAATGCCAAGCAATAGCCCCGCCGGATCGGTCACCAGCACGGCGCCAACATGGCGGCGATGCATGGCCGCGCAGGCTTCCTGCACGGTTGCCTCTGGCCCCATTGTCAGGGGGTGCTGGTCGCGGACCATTTCACCCATGCTGCGCTCTTGCATGGCATCCTCCTGTCTTCAAACCGCAATATGACTGCAATACCACAGCCTTGCTATTGACGCAGCGCAAGTTTGTTTGTGGCATAAAGGCAGGATGCAGCGCGTTGATCTTGCCCTGGTGCTGGCGGTGGATGCCTCATCCTCCGTGGATCGGGCGGAGTTTGACCTGATGATCGGCGGCTATGCCGCGGCCTTCCGGGATGAGGCGATTGCCGCCGCTTTGCTTGCCGGCCCGGCGGGGGCATCGGCGATTGCGATGCTGTTCTGGTCTGGGGAAAGCGCACAGGAAATCGCCATTCCCTGGCGGGTTCTAGCCAAGCCCGCCGATGTGGCCGCGCTGGCGGAGGCGATTGAGGGCCTACCGCGCCTGGTGCCGCCCGGCGCCACGGCCTTGGGGGAGGGGATGGCAGCGGCGCTGGCACTTTTTGCGTCAGGGCCGGAATTGGCGCGGCGGATGGTCTTGGATGTCTCCGGCGATGGCGCGCATAATCAGGGCCGACCGCCAGGGCCCATCCGCGATATTGGCGTCGCGGCCGGCATCACCATCAACGCGCTGGCGGTGCTGAATGAAGAACCCGATCTGATGGCGCATTACGCCGCCGAGGTGATTGGCGGGCCCGGCGCCTTTGTGATGCATTGCCAGGATTACGAAAGCTTTACCGAAGCCATCCGCGAAAAGCTGCGGCGCGAAATTGCGGGGGTTTTCATCGCCTGATGGGTCTGGCATGGCTTGGGGCATGATGTTGCTCATCCCAGGTCCCGTGCAGACCCGCCCCGAAACCCGCGCCGCCATGGCCCAGGATATCGCGCCCTGGGATCACGGCTTTCGCCCGACCTATGCGCGTATTCGCGAAAGGGTGCGCGCCATCGCGGGCGGGATTGCGGGGGAGCATGTGACGCTGCCGCTGCAAGGTTCTGGCCATTTCATCATGGAAGCGGCCATCAGAAGCTTGGTGCCGGTTGGGGCGAAGATTTTGATTCCGATGAATGGCGCCTATGCTGATCGCATGGCGCGGCTGGCGCGCGAAGCGGGGCGCGAGGTTGTCACACTTGACCTGCCCAATACGCGCGGTGCGCGGGCCGAAGATATCGCCCCCTTGCTCGCGGCTGATCCCGCCATTGGTCATGTGGCGCTGGTCTATAGCGAAACGGGCAGCGGCATTGTGAATGATGTGCCAGGCATTGGCCGTGCGGTGCGCCAGGCCGGGCGGCGCATGCTGGTTGATGCAGTTTCCGCCTTTGGCGCGCTGCCCTTCAACATGGCCGAGCATCCAGAATGCGACGCGCTGATGTTCACTTCCGGCAAATGCCTGGAAGGGATGCCAGGGATTGCTTTTGCCGTGGCGCGCATTGATTCCATCAGGGCCGGGGCAGGGCAGGCAGGGTCCTGGTGCATGGATTTGGCCGATGTCTTGGTGCATGCGGAACGTTCGGGCGCTGGGTCCTTCCGCTTCACCCCGCCGGTGCAGGTCTTGGCCGCCTTTGATGTCGCGCTTGATTTGTTCGATGAGGAAGGCGGGCAGCCGGCGCGCCATGCGCGCTACCGCGCCAATGCGGATACGCTTTATGATGGCTTCGTCGCCATGGGCATCAAGCCCTATCTGACCAAGGCGGAACAGGGGCCGATCATCGTCACCGTGCACCAGCCCGCCGATCCGCGCTTTGATTTCCCGCGCTTTGTGGAAGCGCTGAAGGCGCGCGGCGTGCTGATCAGCAATTTCTGGAATACCGAAGCGCCTACCATGCGCATTGGCGCCATTGGCGCCCTGACGCCGGAAGATATGCAGCGCGCCATTGCGGTGTTCCGTGAAGCTTTGGCTGAGGCTTTGCCGGAGGCGGCCTAGCCCTTGACAGTCTTGCCCCGCCATGGCGTTGCGTGGGCGAATTAGTCCAGGGAGTTTCAGGGATGGCCACTGATCTTGATATCGCGCGCGCCGCGACGTTGAAGCCGATTGCGGAAATCGCTGCGCGGGCCGGCATTCCGGCCGATGCCTTGGAACCCTACGGCAAATACAAGGCCAAGATCGGGTTGGATTTCATCCGCGCCCAGGCAGACAAGCCCGATGGCGCCTTGGTGCTGGTGACCGGCATCAACCCAACCCCGGCCGGTGAGGGCAAAACCACCACCACCGTTGGCCTTGGCGATGCTTTGAATGCGCTTGGCACGCGCACCATGATCTGCCTGCGCGAACCATCGCTTGGCCCCTGCTTTGGCGTGAAGGGTGGGGCGACGGGCGGCGGCTATGCGCAGGTGCTG
>JBIIIE010000247.1:0-4726 GCA_044235135.1 Roseomonas sp.
AGGCCCAGGCCTTGGTGATGATCCGCAGAATGGGGCGCCGCAGCGCATGATGCCAATCGCCATCAATGGCCGCTTCCTGACCCAGGGCATGACCGGCGTGCAGCGCTTTGCGCGCGAAATCACAGCGGCGGCGGATCGGCTGGCAGGTCATGATGCCTGGCCCGAGGCGCGGCTATTGATGCCAAGCAGCGTGGCGCAAAGCCCCTTTGCCTATTTGAAGGCGGAAGCCATTGGCAAGAAATCAGGCCAGCTCTGGGAGCAATGGGAATTGCCGAAGGCGGCCAAAGGCTGCTTCCTGATCAATCTTGGCAATACCGCACCGCTGATGCTGGGCAGCGGCCAGGCGGTTGTGATCCATGATGCTGGCGTGTTTGACACGCCGGAGAGCTATTCCTTCGCCTTCCGAAGCTGGTATCGCTTTTTGCATAAGATGCTCGCGCGTTCCGGCGCGCAATTGCTGACGGTGTCAGAGTTTTCGCGCGGGCGTATAGCAGCAGCGCTGGGTGTGGCTCCTGATTCCATCAGCGTTTTGCCGGAAGGCGGCGATCACATGCTGCGCATCGCCGCCGATAACGGCGTTTTGACGCGCCATGGCCTGGAGGCCGGCCGCTATGCCCTCGTCGTCGGCAATCCGGCGGCGCATAAAAATCTGACGGCGCTGACCAGCGCTGCGGCGCTGCTTGGGGCACGCGGCCTGACGCTGGCCGTGGCGGGCGCCGCTGACCCCGCCGTCTTCCGCGCTGGCGGAGGTCCCGCCGCCGATGCCGGGTTGATCCTGGGCCGCGTCAGTGATGCCGAATTGCGCGCACTTTACGAAAATGCGCTCTGCCTGATTTTCCCGTCCCGCTATGAAGGCTTTGGCCTGCCGCCCCTGGAAGCCATGACCTGCGGCTGCCCTGTTGTGGCCGCCCATGCCGGCGCAGTGCCGGAAGTTTGCGCCGAAGCCGCGCTGTGGTTCGACCCGCTGCGCCCGGAAGCATTGGCCGAGGCTTTGGAGCGCTTGCTGGATGAAGAAGGCCTTGCCGCCGGCATGCGTGCTGCGGGGCTGAAGCGCGCGGCACAATATACTTGGGAAAAGGCCGCGCTGGCCTTGTTACGACTTGTTCAGGAAGACGCGCCATGAAAATCGCGCTGGTGCATGAATGGCTGGATAGCTATGCGGGTTCGGAACGCGTGCTGGAACAGCTTCTGCTGGAATGGCCGGAAGCGGATATCTTCGCCGTCTGTGATTTCATGTCGGAAGCGGAGCGCGGCTTTCTGCAAGGCAAGCCCATCACCACCAGCTTCATCCAGCGCCTGCCTTTCGCGCGGAAGCATTTCCGCAAATTCCTGGGGCTGATGCCGCTGGCGGTCGAACAGCTTGATCTTTCTGGCTATGATGTCGTGATTTCATCGTCACACGCGGTCGCCAAGGGCGTGCTGACAGGGCCGGGGCAGGTCCATATTTCCTATGTGCATAGCCCCATGCGCTATGCCTGGGATTTGCAGCACCAATATCTGCGCGAAGCAGGCCTCACGCGCGGGCTGAAGGGCGCCTATACGCGTTGGCTTTTGCATCGCATGCGGCTTTGGGATCGCACCAGCGCGCTCAACCCCGATATCTTGCTTGCCAATTCAAGCTATATCGCGGAGCGCATCCAAAAGACCTGGCGGCGTGATGCGCAGGTGTTGCATCCGCCAGTGGATATCGAAAGCTTCACGCCCGCGCCGGATAAGGGTGATTACTATCTGATCGCGTCCCGCATCGTGCCCTATAAGCGGGTTGATCTGATCGCCGCTGCCTTTCGCGCCATGCCGAACCGCAAGCTGATCATTGTGGGCGATGGCCCGAATGAGGCGCAGGCGCGCGCCGCCGCCGGCGATGCACCCAATATCACCTTCAAAGGTCGCGTCGCGCGGGCGGAATTGATTGCGCTGACACAAGGCGCCCGCGCTGCTGTTTTCGCCGCCGAGGAAGATTTCGGCATCGCCACCGTGGAAGCGCAAGCCTGTGGCACGCCGGTGATTGCCTATGGCCGAGGTGGCGCGCGCGATATCGTGGTGGCGCCACCTGATGCACGCCTCACGGGCCTTTTCTTTCAGGAACAAACCACCGCAAGCCTGATCGCCGCTGTGGAGCGGTTTGAAGCCATGGCGCCCGCCATCACGCCCGAGGATTGCCGCGCCAATGCGGAACGCTTCAGCAATGCGCATTTCCGCCGCCGCTTCCGGCAGGTAGTGCATGACGCGCTGGGGATCGCCGCGACATGAGGTTTTCGTTGATTGTCGCAACGCTTGGCCGCAGCAGCGAAATCGGCGCGCTGCTGGAAAGCCTGCTGGCGCAAGGCCGCGATGATCTTGAAGTGATCATCGTGGATCAGAATGCGGATGATCGCGTGGCGCCGGTGCTGCAGCCTTATGCGGCGCGCATGCGCATCACCCATCTGCGTTCGGCCATCCGCAATGCCAATCACGCGCGCAATCTTGGGCTGCGCCAGGCGCGTGGTGAGATCGTGACTTTTCCTGATGATGATTGCCTCTATCCGCCGGGTGTCCTCACGCGCGTTGATGCCAGCTTTCATGCAGCGCCATCGCTTGGCGTCCTGACGGGGCCTGCGGCATCGCCGGAAGGTGGGCTTGGATCAGGGCGCTGGCGTGAAAAATCGGGTGCGATTGACCTGAGCAATGTCTGGACCAGCGTGATTGAATTCAACCTGTTCCTGCCGCGCCAATTGATGCTGGCGCTGGGTGGCTTTGATGAAAAGCTCGGCCCCGGCACGCGCTGGGGTTCGGCTGAGGGCAATGATCTGGTCTGCCGCGCCATGGCACGCGGCGCCGTCGCGCAATATGATTCCGCGCTTCGCATCATCCACCCCGATAAGCGCCTGACAGAAGTGGCGGTCTCTCGTGCCGCGAGTTACGGGCGCGGGCTTGGCTTCGTGCTGCGCCGGCATGGCGTGCCGCTTTCCGTCTGGTTTGCCTTTCTGGTGCGTCCAATCGGAGGTGCGCTGATCAGCCTGTTGCGTCTGCGCTTTCATAACGCTGCCTATTACGCCATTAGCTTTTGGGGCCGGCTGATTGGTGGACTTGCGAGTGAAGCCCGCGAAGCCCCCCTGCCCGCCCCGCTTGAAGGTGCCGCGTGATGCATATCACCATCGGCATCGCCACACGCGGGCGCGCGGCGATACTGGCGGGCGTCTTGCGTGATCTTGCACGGCAAACGCGCAAACCGGATCGCATTCTGGTCTGCCATGTCTCCGCTGATGATATCGTCGGTTGTGAAGCCATTCCCGGCGTGGAATTCATGACTGCGCCCGCAGGGTTACCCAAGCAGCGCAACCATATTCTGGATGCGGCACGTGACAGCGATGTGGTGCTGTTTCTGGATGATGATTTCCTCTGCAATGCCGCGTTTCTTGCCGTGCTGGAAAGCTGTTTTGAAAGACACCCTGAAATGGTGGTCGCCACCGGCACCGTGATTGCCGATGGCGCCAATGCGCCGGGCTATGGTTTGGCGGAAGGTGCCGCTTTACTCGCCGCCGATCCCGGCGCAGCGGACCCGCTTCAGGTGACCGAGGCTTTCAACGGCTATGGCTGCAACATGGCCTTTCGCATGTCGGCCGTGCGCGCGCATGATATTCGCGTGGATGAACGCCTCCCGCTTTACGCCTGGTATGAGGATATTGATGTCACGCGCCGGCTTGGCGCGCATGGCAAAATCCTGCGCCTTGCTGGGGCGCGCGGCGTGCATCTTGGCGCAAAGGCGGGCCGCGTGCCGGGCCTCAGGCTTGGTTATTCGCAGGTGGTGAACCCGATTTATCTGGCGTTGAAGGGCTCCTTCCCCTGGAGCCACGCCATCCCAAGCGCGGCACGGCATTGCCTCAAGAATCTGCTGCGCGCACCCTTCCCGGAACCCTGGGCGGATCGCTGGGGGCGGTTTCGCGGCAATATGATCGGGCTTTGGGATGTGCTGCGCGGGCGCGTCACACCCGAACGCATTCTGGATTTGTAGCGCAGCCTATTTTCACGTCAGGATGAATAGGGGCAGGCATCGCCCGCCCCATCCAATCCGCCGCGCGTCATTACGCCCTTTCAATCAGCTCAATCTTGTAGCCATCCGGGTCTTCGATGAAGGCAATCACGGTGGTGCCGAATTTCACCGGCCCTGGTTCGCGCGTGATCTTCACCCCGGCAGCGCGGAGCGTGTCGCAGGTCGCGGTCACATTCGGCACGCCAATCGCCAAATGCCCAAAGGCGGTGCCGAGTTCGTATTTCTCGACGCCGTAATTATAGGTCAGTTCAATCACGCCGGCACCGGTTTCTTCCCCGGCATAGCCGACAAAAACCAGCGTATATTTACCATCCGGCACATCACGCCGACGCAATTCCTTCATGCCGAGAAGGCGCGTGTAGAAATCAACGCTGCGTTCCAGATTGCCGACGCGCAGCATGGTATGCAGAAAACGACCTTGGCTCATGCGGTTGCTCCTTGACTGTATTCGGCGGGGTTGAAGGCCAGCAGGAAGATGCCTGCTGCCTCGGCCGCCGCGATGGTGGTTTCGCGTTCCAATAGAATGGTCCCGCCGGCCTGAAAGGCCAAGCCACGCAGCCCAGCGGCGTGCGCGCTGGCCACCGTGATGGGGCCGATGGTGGGCAAATCCGCCAATTCGGATTGCGCGGGCTTGGGCGCCTTTACCAGAATGGGCGCGGGGCCTTCGCGCCTCAAAGCGCCGGCGCGCCGGATCAG
>JBIIIE010000248.1:0-4723 GCA_044235135.1 Roseomonas sp.
CAACCGCAATTTCGAAGGCCGTCAGGGGCCTGGCGGGCGGACACATTTGTTGAGCCCCGCCATGGCCGCCGCGGCGGCGCTCGCGGGCCATTTGGCCGATGTGCGTGATTATCAGCCGAAGGGAGCGATCTGACATGCAAGCCTTCACCAAGCTTACCGGTATCGCCGCACCCTTGCCCAAGGCGAATGTGGATACGGACCAGATCATCCCGGCGCGGTTCTTGAAATCCATCAGTCGGCTTGGTTTTGGCAAGAATCTTTTCGCCAATTTCCGCTTCAAGGAAGATGGCTCGGAAAATCCAGATTTCGTGCTGAACCAGGAACCTTATCGCAAGGCTGAGATCCTGATTGCCTTTGAAAACTTTGGCTGCGGATCATCGCGCGAACACGCGCCCTGGGCCTTGCTGGATTTCGGCATTCGCTGCGTGATTGCGCCGGATTTCGCCGATATCTTCCACAATAACTGCTTCAAGAATGGCGTGCTGCCGGTGCGCCTGCCGCGCGAGATTTGCGAAAAGCTGATGGAAGACGCGAAGATGGGCGGCAATGCGCGTATCAGCGTTGATCTGGAACGCCAGGTGGTGGTGCGCCCGAATGGCGAGGAAATTCCCTTCCAGATTGACCCGCTGCGCCGCCATCTGATGCTGAACGGGTTGGATGATATCGGCCAGACCATGCAGCACGCGCCGGCCATTGATGGCTTTGAAGCCCGCCAGCGCGCTGCCCAGCCCTGGCTTTACGCCTGATTGAATAACGCCCCGGCGCGCCAAGCCGGGGCCATGAGGAAAACGCCATGTCATCGAACAAGAAGCTTTTGGTCCTGCCCGGTGATGGGATCGGCCCCGAGGTGATGCACGAAGTGCGCCGTGTGGTGGATTGGATGGATCGCCGCCGCCATGTTTCCTTCAATATTGAAGAAGGCCTGGTGGGTGGTGCGGCTTTGGATGCGGAAGGCACGCCCTGTTCGGATGAAACCGTCGCGCGCGCAAAGGCCGCGGATGCGGTGCTGTTCGGCTCCGTAGGCGGCCCGAAATGGGATTCCATGCCCTTTGACAAGCGCCCGGAATTGGGCGTGCTGCGTCTGCGCAAGGATCTTGGCCTTTTCGCCAATCTCCGCCCTGCCGTGGTGCTTGATCCGCTGGTGGAAGCTTCCAGCCTGAAGGCGGATCTGGTTCGTGGGCTGGATGTGATGATTGTGCGCGAATCAACCGGCGGCATTTACTTCGGTGAACCGCGCGGCATTCACACTGATGCCAATGGCAAGCGCATCGGCATTGATACGGAAGTCTATACCGAAGACGAAATCGCCCGCGTGGCGCGCATTGCCTTTGATCTGGCGCGCAAGCGCCGCAACAAGGTCACCAGCGTCGAAAAAGCGAATGTGATGCAATCCGGGCGCCTTTGGCGCGCGGTGGTGGGCGAAATCGGCAAGGCCGAATTCCCCGATGTCGAACTTGAACACATGTATGCCGATAATTGCGCCATGCAGCTTTGCTCTCGGCCCAAGCAATTTGACGTGATCCTGGGGTCCAATTTGTTTGGTGATGTGCTGTCTGATCTGGCTGCTGCGCTGACCGGCTCGCTCGGCATGCTGCCATCAGCAACGCTGGGTGCGGTGGATTCCTCTGGCCGACGGCACGCGCTGTATGAACCCGTGCATGGTTCGGCGCCCGATATCGCGGGCAAGGGCATTGCCAATCCCTGCGCGCAAATCCTGTCCTTCGCCATGCTGCTCCGTTGGTCCTTCGGGATGGAAGAAGATGCGCGCCTCCTGGAAGCCGCTGTGGAAAAGGTGCTGTCGGGTGGGCTGCGCACCGCCGATATCATGCAGTCCGGCATGGCGCGGGTTGGCACCAGCGTGATGGGCGAAGCAGTGGTGCGCGAATTGGATAAGCTTGCCGCATGACATTTTAGCGGGGCGTGCGGGGTTGCGCCTTTGGCGTGGCTCCGCTATCCGTCCCCAAGTTAAGGGCGCCCGTAGCTCAGCTGGATAGAGCACCAGACTACGAATCTGGGGGTCAGAGGTTCGAATCCTTTCGGGCGCGCCAACCCCCAACAATTTTTTTGAAATCTTTTTTGGTGTGGCACCGTAAGGTAGCCTTATTTTCCTCTGTAGCGAATTATCTGATTGTCACCCTGCGCCAAGCGGAATGCCCCGCCTGGTTGTTCGAAGCTTTTCCGGACCTCACGCAATAGGTGTAACGGCCCAGCACCTTTCCTCTTTTTTTGCAGTCGGATGGGTTTCGTTTGAACCAGGGCGTGAAGCAGGCGCTGTCATGATCCATGCAGGCTTGGGGCGCCGAAGGGTATTGTAGCCGGGATAAAGGAAAATTTCGTGACGTATGATCACAATATAGGAAGAACCCCTTGGACTTGTGCAAAAGTCAATGGTGAACAAGGGCATGGCTTTGCGTATACCCGATTCGGAAGTACCGGAATGGTCGCGCCGTCTGCGCAGGGCGCGGCGCGCTAAAGGTCTTTCTCAAGTGGCACTGGGGGATCTGATTGGTGCCTCCCAGGCGACTGTTGCCGATTGGGAAACCGGCAAGACAAGGCCACGGCATGAGACATTGAAACGCCTCCTGCTGGCGCTTGATCTCTCATTGCTGGAATTGATGCCGGATATGCCCCGCAGCGCTTCTGAAACGGTCAGCCATGCGCCGCTCTCAGCTGGGGAAGTCGCAGATCAATTTGGTGCGCTGTTTGAAATCGTCTCCCGCGAATTGGATAGCATTGGTCATGCCTCCAGCCTCGCCAGCAAGGGTCGCTTCGCCTTCCAGATTTGGCGCAGTGCCGGCGGCAGCATGTCCGAGCCGGCCGACCCGGAAGCTGCGCGCGAACAACTGGCGGCCATCCGGGCGCTGTTGGCCGATATGCGGAAAATCACCCCCGAAAGCTGATAATTTCACCCAAGACTTGACAGGAAATCGGAAAAACCGGTAGAAAAGCACCGGAGGTTGGCTCATGACTATTGTCCACAATATGTATCATCATTCTCCCTCCTTATCGGGGCGCTTGACCGGACCAAGCCGGGCGCAGGCAAAGCCTGGTAAGCCGGAGGGTCTGTTGATTTCACCAAGCAGCGGGCGGGCAGGCCAGTTATCCGCATCGTTCAGCTGGGCCTATTTCTGGCTCGGCGTTGGAGTGATTCTGTCGGCATTTAATCTGGTCTTTGCGCTGATTTCCCTGATTATTTTCTGATCTTTTGGGTTGCTCCTCTGCGCGGTCGGTTGCAAACTGGCCTCCGTTTAGGGGAAGGGACCGCCAGAATCATGAATACCTCCGCGCGCCGCGCGCGGTTTCGCGCCATTCTGGCCGGGGAAGCCTGCGTGCACCCGGCTTCGGTGCATGACCCGATTGCCGCACGAATCGCAACCGATCTTGGCTTTGAAACCGCGATGTTTGCCGGGTCCATCGCCTCAATCGCCGTCCTGGGGGCGCCTGACCTTATCCTGGTGACCTTGACGGAATTCGCAGAGCAAGCCAGGCGCATTTGCCGCGCCGGGGCGCCGCCGCTGATGGTGGATGCCGATCACGGCTATGGCAATGCGCTGAATGTCATGCGCACCGTGCAGGAATTGGAAACCGCCGGGGTTGCGGCGCTGACCATTGAAGATACCGATTTGCCCCGCGCCCATGGGGCGGGGGAGCCCGGCCTGCTCAGCCTGGAAGCCGGGCTTGGCAAGATCCATGCGGCGCTTGCCGCCCGCGAAGACCCTGGCCTGGTCATTGTGGCGCGCACCAGCGCGGTCAATTTGGTGAGCCTTGATGAAGCCGTGGCGCGCACCCGCGCCTATGCCAAAACCGGCGCCGATGCCCTGTTCTACACGGGTGTGACCGATTGGGCGCAGCTTGCCGCGCTGCAAGCGGCCGCCAATGGCATGCCGCTGATGCTGGGGGGCACGCCGCCGGCGCTGGCCGATAAGGCGAAGCTTGCGGCGCATGGTGTGCGCATCGCCCTTCAGGGCCATGCGCCAAGCTTCGCCGCCATGGCGGCGGTGCATGCAACGCTGAAGGCCTTGCGTGATGGCACGCCGCCCGGAAAACTGCCCGGCCTTGCCGATGCGGCGCTGATGAAGGCGGCGATGCGGGAAGATGATTATGCGCGCTGGACGCGTGAATTTTTGGCTGGTTGATTATTGAGGAAGACAGAAAATGTTGAGTGAAACTGAAGGCAAATTCCTGACGATGCATGAATTCGCCAAGGCGGCGAAAAACCGGCTTGATGCCAATATCTGGGATTACCTGACGGGGGCGACGGAAACCGAAACCACGATGCGTCGCAATCGGCTGGCGCTGGATACACTCGCCTTCCGCCCGCGCGTGTTGCGGGATGTCTCGGAAATAGACACAACGTCGGAGATGTTCGGCAAGAAGCTCCGCCTGCCTGTGGCGCTGGCGCCGGTGGGCGGCTTGGAAAGCTTCGGCGCCAATGGTGCGGCGACGGCGGGGCAGGGGGCTTCGGCCTTTGGTGTGCCGCTGATTGTCTCATCCGTCACCAAGCCGGGGCTTGAGGAAACCGCGGCCCATACGCCGGGCCCCAAGATCTTCCAGCTTTATGTGCGCGGTGATGACAGCTTCATTGATGATTACGCGGATAGGTCAGTCGCGGCGGGTTATGATGCCTTCTGCTTCACCGTGGATACCGCGGTCTATAGCCGGCGTGAACGCGACATTGCGCGCCGCTTCGCCAAGCCCTGGCGCGCGCGGGTGCAGGGCATTG
>JBIIIE010000249.1:0-4686 GCA_044235135.1 Roseomonas sp.
GGACATCCAGAAAAAGCATCTGGGTCGCTGCTATGGCTGGTTCACCACCATCGAAGGCGAATTGAACACCATCGTCCATATGTGGGCCTATGACGATCAGGCGGATCGTGAACGCCGCCGCGCCGCCATGGCGGCTGATCCGGCCTGGGCGGCGTATCTGAAGAAAGTCGCAGATACCGGCGCGCTGGTGCAGATGCAAAATCGGATCGTCAAGCCGACGGCGTTCTTTGAAGCTTTCCAGGCCGCGCAAAAGGGCTGATGGCCATGGCCGCGCCCGAGGTGCCGATCGAGGTTGATCCCGAAACCGGAATCTGGCGCACCGATGGGCTGCCCATGATCTATCTGCCGCGCCATTTTCTGGTGAATATCCAGAAAAGCGTGGAGGAAGCGATCGGCGCTGATCGCTTCCGCGACATCATGTATGGATCGGCTGATCTTTCCGCGCTGCAATGGTGCCGCGCGGAAGCCAAGACTCATGGGCTGACGCCGATTGAGACCTTCCGCCATTACCTGAAGCGACTTTCGCAGCGCGGCTATGGCCGGTTTGAAATCACGGCCTTGGATCAGGCCGCGGGCACCGCCGCGGTCACGGTGCGCCATTCCGCCTATGCGCTGGCCTATGGGCAGGTGGGACGCCGGTCTGCTACATGTTCGAAGGCAGTTTTGGCGGCGCCATGCGCTTCGTGATGGAACAGTCAGGCCGGCAGGCAGAGCCTTCCTGCCGAGAGTTCGCCTGCGCCGCGCATGGCGCCAGCGAATGCCGGTTTGAATTGCGCTGCGATCCGGTGTGACGGATCGGGTGCTAAAAAAGTCGCGCTTCGAAGGGTGGCTTAAGGTCCGGCGCGTCGAATTCCACGACCCAAAGATCGGGGTCGCGCTGCACCTGCCGTCGGATATAGGCATCGGCGGTTTCCTGATCCACGGCGGCAGGGCCTGTCGCGCGCAGCCAGGCGGCGCGGCCTTCGGCGTCGCGGACTTGCGACAGCACCTGCACGCCGCCCCGTCCGCGCAGCACGCAAAGGATGCCGCCGCTATCAAGGTCTCCCCTGCGCAGCACAGTGGCAGACCGCCCGGCCATGTCGGAAAGACGGATCGCCATGGAAACCCAAATGCCGGCCTTGACTTTCGCTTCCATGCTCTCAGTCTACCACGCCTTGCCCCTTGCCGGAAGCCGCGCGCCGCGCCATTCAGGCGCCACGAAATGAGGTGTTCCCATGGCCGACCGGAAATTGACCGAAGCGCAACGCGCCTATGAAGCCAAACGCGCCGCCAAGGCAGGCATGAGCCTGGAAAAATGGCTGAACGAGAAGGAAAAGCGCGCCGCCGCCGAAGCCAAGGCCGCTGCTGAGGCTACCAAGCCAGCCACTGAACCAAAGAAGCCCGGCTTCCTCGGCCGCTTGCTGGAAAAGGCGCAAAAGCCTCTTTGAACGGGCGCGTGGGGTTGGATGGTGCCGCGCCCAGCCCTAAGCTGCCGGCCGGAACGGTTTCGAACGCAAGCATGAGCAAGATAATCTGGCGCGCCGGGGATGGCAGCGCTGAATTGCACCCAGCCCTGATCCCCTTGGCGACTGCCGCGCGCGTGGCGGAAACCCCCTGCGGTTCCGGCAGCATGGTCTGGCGCGTTTGGGGCGAAGGCGCGCCGCTGGTGCTGCTGCATGGCGGTTCCGGTTCCTGGCGGCATTGGGCGCGCAATATCGGCCCGCTTGGTCAGGGCCGTATGGTGATCGCGCCCGATCTTCCCGGGCTTGGTGATAGCGCCATGCCGGAAGGCGTCTCCACGCCCGAAGGGGTTGCGGAAATCCTGGCGCGCGGGCTGGATGGCATTCTGCCTGCCGGCAGCCGCTACGATCTGGCGGGGTTTTCCTTTGGTGCGCTCTGTTCCGGGCATTTGGCCGCCTTGGATCAGGACCGCGTGAAAAGCCTGACCATCATCGGCGCCGGCGCGCTTGGTTTTCAGAGAAGCCCGACGCAGCTGGTAAAAGTGCGCGCACTTTCCGGCGAAGAACGCGTTGCCGCGCATCGGCATAACCTCGCGGAATTGATGTTCGCCGATGCCAGCAGGATTGATGATGTGGCGCTGGCCATCCAGGAAGCCTCCACCCGTGGGGCGCGCTTCAAAAGCCGCGGCTTCGCCAGTACCGATTCCCTGAAACAGGCGCTGCTCTGCGGGCGCGGGCAACTCAACGCCATTTACGGCGCATGGGATGCGATTGTGCGGCCCAATGTGCAATGGCGACTTGATCTGGTGCATGGGCTGCGCCCCGGTGCGCGCGCGCATGCCATTCCCGGCGCTGGCCATTGGGTGGCCTATGAGGCCGCCGAGGCATTCAACGCCACGCTACTGCGTTTTTTGACGGATCAGCCATGAATAGCGCCGCGCCCGCACCCAGGGGCGCGGTGCTGCGCGGCATGGCCTTCATCGCCATCTCCGGCCTGTTGTTCACGCTGCTGAATACGATCATGCGGCAGATGACCTATGAGCTTGATCCGTTGCAGGTGCAGTTTCTGCGCTACCTGATGGGCATTGTGGTCATGCTGCCCTTCATGCTGCGTGGCGGCGTCATGGCCTGGATGCCGCATAATCTGCGCGGACAAATCTGGCGCGGCCTGGTGCATACGCTTGGGCTGATGCTGTGGTTCATCGCGCTGCCGAATGTGGCGATGGCGGATATGACCGCCATGGGCTTCACCGGGCCGATTTTCATCATGGCCGGCGCAGTTTTGTTCTTGGGTGAACCGATGATCCGCGCGCGCTGGATTGCCGCCGGTATCGGCTTCATCGGCGTGCTGATTGTGGTCGCCCCCGGCTTACGTGGTGATGGCGGCTATTGGAATCTGGTGATGCTTTCCAGCACGCCCTTATTCGCCGCATCCTTTTTGATCACCAAGGCACTCACGCGCCATGACAAGCCAGAGGTGATTGTCGCCTGGCAATCCATCATGGTCGCGGCCTTCACGCTGCCTTTCGCCGTCGCAGTCTGGACCTGGCCAAGCGCCGAGCAATGGGGCTGGTTTATACTGACAGGTATTTTGGGCAGTGTTGGCCATTGGTTTCTGACCGAAGCCTTCCGCCTTGCCGATATGTCAGCGACCCAGCCGGTGAAGTTTCTTGATCTGATCTGGGCCAGCCTGATGGGTTGGTTGATTTTCAGCGAAGAACCGGCGCTGACAACCTATGCCGGTGCGCTGGTGATTTTCGCCGCCACCACCTGGATCGCGCGGCGCGAGGCGCGGCGAAAAACCTGATCAGCCAAGCAGCAAATCACGCGCCGCATTGATGCGCGCGGCCAACCAGGCACTGCCACCCTGATCAGGATGCGCCGTTTTCATCAGGCGCCGATGCGCGGCGCGGATGGCATCCTCATCAGCACCCTCAGCGAGGCCGAGGATATCAAGCGCTTCTTCCCGCGTCATGGCGGCGCTGCGCGCTTCGGCGGCGGGTTCGTTGCGCCATGCAGGATGGGCGCGATCAAGCCAGGCTTCCAGCAGCGCCACGGAATCGGGATCGGCAGCGCGGCATTCTTCAAGCAGGCTCAGCAATTCGGGCAAATCAAGCGTGGCGAGATCACGCCCGGCGAATTGCCCTGCCTTCACGCTGCCCGTCATGCGCCCGCTATCATGGTCAAGCGTCATGATCAGGAAGGCGGTTTCCACGCTATTTGCCGCGCCAGTTTGCGGCGCCGGGCCGCCGAAGCGCTTATTGGTGCGCAAGCGCTGCGCCCATTGCAGGATCAATGGCAGGAAGAAAGCCAGCGCGAAAATCGCCTGCTGTCCGCGCGCCGTGAAAAGCCCAAGCAGCAAGACCACCGCACCGATAGACGCCAAGACCACAGCGCCAAATTGCCTGACACGCGCCACCGGCGCATTGGCGAAAGCGCGTAGCATCAGGAAAAGCAGAAACAGCGCAATGGCGCCAAGCGCAAGCCAGGTCATGCGCCGGCTTTCGGCTTGGGCAATAGCCCCGCCACCTGCCGCGCCGCAGCACCCGGCAGCCGCGCCAAGGCGCCCTGCCCGCCCGCCGCGTAAACCGCAATCGCACGCAGCAAATCGCGCAATTGGCCAATCGCCGCCGAATCAAAGGGCAGATAGGCGCCCCCTGTCAGCCGCGCGATATGCCGAAACACCGCCCCGGCCAGGGGATCAGCGCCTTCATGAAAAACAAAAACTGGTGTGCCACGCAGCCCAAGCTCCCCCGCCGTATGGCATAGCGCATCGGCATTTTCTTCCATCGCATCGCCGATGAAGATCAGCGCGCGGATGCGGTCTCGTTTCGTTTCCGCCAGCGCATGATCCAGCACGGCCTGGATTTGCGTTTTGCCGCCCAGGCAGGAAACGCCTGAAAGCCGCCGCGCCAAATCCGCTGCATCCTTCAGGAAGGGTGTCGCACGAAATTCGCCAAAGCCCCGATAATAGGCAAGCGATAACGCAAGCCCTCCGATGCCTTGTGCCGCCTGCAACATCTCCGCCGTCAGCCCCGCCGCCTGATCCCAGGTGCGTTCGCGCGATGCCGTGGCATCAATGGCGAAGATCAGCCGCGCCACCGTCGCGGGCGCAGTGCGTAGCGCCGGCACGCGCGCCGCCTGATCCAGAAAGGCGGCCACGGCGGCAGACGGGGCGCGCGGGGCGGGAGGTTTGCTCATGCCCGGGATGTGGGGGCGGGGCGCGTCAGTTGAAAGCCACCCCGCC
>JBIIIE010000024.1:0-16022 GCA_044235135.1 Roseomonas sp.
TGACGGATGAAGCGTGCTGGGCGGAAGTGATTGCCGCCATTGAAGCGAAACATGGCAGGCTTGATGTACTGGTTTCCAATGCCGGCATCGCCATCATGAAGCCTCTGCTTGATATGTCACTGGCCGAATGGCGGCGGCAAAATGCGGTGAATATTGATGGCGTGTTTTTGTCGGTAAAATACGCCATTCCTGCCATGCGCCGCGCGGGCGGGGGTTCCATCATCATGATGTCATCCATCGCGGGCATTCGCGGCTCGGCTGGTTTGGCCGGTTATTCCGCCAGCAAGGGCGCGGTGCGGCTATTCTCGAAATCTGTCGCGCTGGAATGCGCCGGCGCGCGGGATGGTATTCGCTGCAATTCGGTCCATCCCGGCGTGATTGAAACCGATATCTGGCAGAAAATGCCTCAAGGCAGCCAGGGCGGACGCAATGCACCGATTGATCCGCGCCAATTGGCGGCGAATATTGTGCCTTTGGGTGAAGCCGGCACGGCGGCGGATATCGCGGCGGGGGTTGTGTTCCTGGCATCCGACGCATCGCGCCACATGACCGGCAGCGAATTGGTGATTGATGGCGGTTCAACCGCTGGCCGCGCCGGCACCATGCCGCGTTGAAAGATAGGATTCCAACATGAAGACCGCCCTTGTCACCGGCGCCGCGCGCGGCATCGGGCTTGCCGTGGTGCGGCGCTTTCTGGCCGAGGGTTGGAATGTCGCGCTGCTTGACATCAACGCGGAGCAACTCAGCGAAACCATGGTAGCGCTGGCGGAGCCTGCCAAAACCCTTGAAATTGTTTGCGATGTTTCAGACCCGGCGGCCATTGCCGGCGCGGTGCGCCAGGCCGCGGCGCATTTCGGGCGGTTGGACGCGCTGGTGAACAATGCCGGCATCGCCATTTTCAAACCCATTCTTGAAACCACGCCAGAAGATTGGGCGCGCGTGCTGGCGGTGAACCTGACCGGGCCATTCCTCGCGGCGCAGGCGGCAGCGCCGATCATGGCAGAAGGCGGCGGTGGGGCGATGGTGAATATCACCTCCATCTCCGGCCTGCGGGCTTCGACGCTCCGCGTTGCCTATGGCACCAGCAAGGCCGGGCTTGCGCATCTGACGAAGCAGCAGGCGGTGGAATTTGCGAGCCTTCGCATCCGTGTGAATGCTATTGCCCCCGGCCCGGTGGATACGGCAATGGCCAAGGCGGTCCATACGCCCGAAATCCGCGCGGATTACCACGACCACTTGCCGCTCAATCGCTATGGGCTGGAGGCGGAATTGGCCGAGGCTGTGTTCTTTCTGTGCAGCGACCGCGCCAGCTATCTGACCGGCCAGGTGATTGCCGTGGATGGCGGCTTTGACGCGACCGGCATTGGGCTTCCCACGCTGCGCGCTGAAAGAAGAAACCTTTAAACCGCCAGGCGCAAAATCTCCTCCAAATCCGCTGCCCCGCGCACGGCGCGCGGATTGGTCGCAATCGGCGCGTCGCCAGTCCAGCGCGCGGCAAGGCCGGGGATTTCCGCTTCCGTAATGCCTTGCTGATGCAGCCGCGTGGGCAGGCCTAACCCGGCAACAAAATCCTCAATCGCCGGCCCGGCTTCTGCGCCGCCAAATATCGCCGCGATATCGGCCTGACGCGCCGCATTCACCGGCGCATTCCAGCGCATCACCGCATGCAGCATCAGGCAGGATGTTACGCCATGCGGCACGCCGCGCGCCGCCCCCAGAATATAGCCAAGCCCATGGCTGGCACCGACCGGCACACCCGCCCAACCGCCCTGCACGGAAAGCCAAGCTGCCTGCTGACATAACGCGCGCGCGCGCAAATCTCCCGCCGCCTGCGCTGCGCGCGGCAGGCCTTCGGCCAGCATCAACATGGCCTGGCGCGACACCGCATCGGAAAAGGGCGCCGTTTCCAAGGCGCACCAACGCTCTGCCGCGTGATCCAAGGCACGGATGCCGGAAGAAAGGAAAAGCTCCGCGGGCGTTTCCAAGGTTGCGGCAGGGTCCAGCAGCACGGCACGCGGCACCATCCAGGGATCAAGCGCGCGATATTTCCGTCCCTCGCCCAAATCCGTATAGCCGGCATGGGGTGCGAATTCGGCGGCTGAAAGCGTGGTGGGCACCGCGACCAAACGCGGCGAGGGCGCGGCGCCATCCCACGCGCCCGGCGATGCGCCGCGCGAAACTGCCGCTTCTATCAGCGCGGCAGGGTCCGTAATGCCGCGCCAGACGGCAAGGCAGGCGACCTTGGCGCCATCAATCACTGAACCGCCGCCCAGCGCCACCACCAATTCCGCGCGGCTTTCGCGGAGCAGCCTGGCCAGCGCCAGCACATCTTCAACCGGGCTATGGGCACGCATGGCAGCCGTTTCGGCGACCAGCCGCGCACCCAAGGCATCGCGCACCGCCGCCGCGATGCGGCTGCCCGCGAGTGATCTTGTCGTGACCAGCGCAATGCGCTGCGTAGTGCCGACCTCATTCGGCAGTGCTTCCGCTACTGAAACATCATGATAAACCCGCGCCTGGGCCGGCCATTGATGCAGCATCGCCTTACCCCTTTGCAGCAGCGAAGAAGCGCGAAAAATCCGGCTTGCGCTTTTCCTGAAACGCCGCAACCGCTTCCGCTGCTTCCGGCCCGCGCAGCAGCGCGCCAAAGGCCGCGAATTCCACCTGCATATGCTCGGCGATGCGCGCGGCATCGGCGCGCCGCAGCAGCGCCTTGGTTTGTGCCATGGCAGCCGGCGGCTTGGCCGCCAAGGCGCGGGCCTTGGTTTCCGCATGGGCCAGCAAACCCGCCGTTGGCACCACCGCGTTGATGATGCCGGCACGCAGCGCGACTTCCGGCGAGAAAGCCTCACCCAGCATCAGCAATTCATTGGCCAGCAACTGCCCGCCGCGCATCGGCACCAAAAGTGACGAACCGCCTTCCGGGCAAAGCCCCAAATCAACGAAAGGCATGCGGAAGATGGCGTTATCGCCGGCATAGACCAGATCGCAATGCAGCAGCAGCGTTGTGCCAATACCAATCGCATAACCCGCCACCGCCGCCACCACGGGCTTCGGGCATTCGCCAAGAGCGGCCAGCATGTCCCGAGCGGGGGAGGGCACTTCCGCCTGCTGTTCCCCGCGCGCCCGAAAATCCGCGACATCATTGCCAGAGGTGAAACAGGCATCGCCGCCTGTGATCAATACGGCACGAATGCCCGGCGCGGTTGCCGCTTCCCGCAAAGCCACCGCCATGGCGCTATACATGGCGCGCGTCAGGGCGTTTTTCTTCTCGGGCCGGTTGAGCCGAATGATGCGAAGCCCCGCATCATCGGTGATCAGGATTTCAGACATTAGGCGTTCCTCAAGGGGCGTTTCAGCCATGCTCACCCGCCGCGCGGGTATCGGCAAGCCCGCCTTCCCATGCCATAAAGTATCTGAAAACAAGCGGGGTAGCCCATGTCACGAAAACTCATGATCATCACCGGCGCCGGGCGCGGCATTGGCGCGGCCACTGCGCGCATGGCGGCTGCGCGTGGCTATGATCTTTGCCTGACCTTCCAGCAGGACCGCACCAGCGCCGAAGCTGTGCAGCGCGATTGCGAGGCCGCCGGTGCGAAAGTGCTGCTGTTGCAAGGCTCGGTCGAGGATGAGGCGCATGCAATTGGCGTGTTCGATGCCGTGATGCAGCATTTCGGGCGCGTGGATGTGCTGGTGAATAATGCCGGTGGCACCGGCCCGCGCGGGCGGCTTGAGGCCATCACCCATGCCGGCTGGGCCAATACGATGGGCGCCAATGTCACTGGCCTTGCCATGTTCTGCCGCGAAGCGGTGAAGCGCATGTCCACCAAGCAAGGCGGCAAGGGGGGCGCGATTGTGAATGTTTCCTCCCGCGCCTCGGAACTCGGCAGTGCGGGCGAATATGTGCATTACGCAGCCAGCAAGGCAGCGGTGGATACACTCACGATTGGCCTGGCGCGCGAAGTGGCGCAGGAAGGCATGCGGGTGAATGCGGTCAACCCTGGCCTGATCGAAACCGAAATCCATGCCCGCGGCGGCGCGCCGGATCGGCTTGCCCGGCTTGGGCCGCTTGTGCCCATGGGCCGGCCTGGCAAGCCAGAGGAAGTGGCGGAATGCATCCTGTTCCTGGCCTCAGACGCTGCTTCCTATGTCACTGCCGCTTGCCTTCAGGTCGGCGGCGGGCGCTGATCCCATCTTTCCTTAACCGAAAGCGCGTAAACCGGGCCTTGGAATGACCGCGAGACGCTTCGACGCAATGGTGATTGGGGGCGGGCTGGTGGGCTCCGCCATCGCCTGGGGCCTGAAGCGCGAGGGTCTTTCCGTTGCGCTGCTCGATGAAGGGGATGCCGCCTATCGCGCCAGCCGCGGCAATTTCGGCCTGGTCTGGGTGCAATCCAAGGGACTTGGTGCGCCCTGGTATCAGCGCTGGACCAGGCAATCGGCGGAAAGCTGGGCCGCATTGGCGGATGATCTGGGAAAGCAAACGGGCCTGTCGCTTGGACTGTCTCAGCCCGGCGGGCTGCATTTGTGTCTTTCTGAAAGTGAAATGAAGGACCGTGAAACCCGCCTGGAACAGATGAAGCGCGAAGCGGGCAATTACGGCTTTGACTATCGCATGCTGGATTCGCGCGAAGCGCGAGAGATGCTGCCGGGCCTTGGCCCCGCCGTGGTGGGGGCTTCCTTCACGCCCTATGATGGGCATGTCAGCCCGCTTGCGCTGCTGCGCAGCCTGCATCACGGTTTTACCGCGCTTGGTGGGGTTTATCTGCCCAATGTGAAAATCACCGGTATCGCGACGGCGCCGCGCAATTTCCTGCTGGAAACCAACCTGGGCACCATTCAGGCGGAACGTGCGGTGCTGGCCGCTGGCCTCGGCAATGCTGCGCTTGCCACGCATTTCGGGCTTAAGGCGCCGGTCCGTCCGCAGCGCGGCCAGGTGCTGGTGACGGAAAGGGCGCGCGCCGCACTTCCCATGCCCACCACCACCATTCGCCAAACCGGTGAGGGCAGCATCATGCTGGGCGATAGTGTGGAAGAAGTGGGGTTTGACACACGCCAGTCCCAACCGGTGATGGCGGAGATTGCCCATCGCGCCGCGCTCTGTTTTCCCTGGATCGGCAAGCTGAATGTGGTGCGCGCCTGGTCTGCGCTGCGCGTCATGTCACCCGATGGGCTGCCGATTTATGATCAATCCGAAACCCTGCCAGGCGCCTTCACCGCGAATTGCCATTCCGGCGTCACGCTCGCCGCCGCGCATGGCAAGCTGCTGGCGCCCATGATCGCGCGTGGTGAGCTTGATCCCTTCCTCGCGCCGTTTTCGGCAAAGCGCTTCTGATGTTTCGCACGCGCCCCGATCACCGGCCTGAAACCGTGCAGGTATTCGTTGAAGGCCGCGCATTGATGGTGCCGGAGGGCAGCAGCGCCGCCGCTGCCATCCTGATCGCTGGCCTGCCTGCCATTCGTGATACGGCGGTCTCCGGCAGTCCGCGCCTGCCTTGGTGCATGATGGGGGTTTGCTTCGATTGCCTGGCCGAGATTGATGGTATCGCGAACCGGCAAGCCTGCATGGTGCCGGTTGCTGCCGGCATGCGCATCGCCCGCCAGCACGGCGCGCGGGAAGTGCCGCGATGAACCTGGTTCCCGTCAGGACAAGCGCGGCGCCAAGCAAGTTTGACCTGGCCATTATTGGCGCCGGGCCGGCCGGCATGGCGGCTGCGATCACTGCGCGGGAATGCGGGCTTTCTGTCCTGGTGGTGGATGAAAACCCCGCCCCCGGAGGGCAGGTGTTTCGTGCCGCCGAATTGGCCGGCGCCGATCCTGCGCTGGCGCGCGATATGGCGCCGGGGCTTGAATTGATCGCGCGGTTTCGGGCGCTGGATATCACCTATCGCCCAGGCGCCACGCTTTGGATGCTTGACCCCGATACGGGCACGCTTTCGGTTTCTCGTCAGGGAGAAAGTACAGATTTCGTGGCCGAGCGTATCCTGCTCGCGACCGGGGCGCAGGAAAGGCCCGTGCCCATGCCGGGCTGGACCCTGCCGGGGGTGATGTCTGCCGGGGCAGCGCAGATTGCGCTGAAAACCGCCGGCATGGTCCCATCGGGCAGAGTGGTGCTGGCGGGGCAGGGGCCGCTGATGTGGCTGCTCGCCACTCAATTGATCCGCGCGGGCGTGCTGCCGGTGCTCGTTGAAACGCGCACCCAGCCCATCCTGCGCACGGCCTTGGAACAGGGCGGCATTTTCAGCGGCTTCGCGCAGCTTGCCAAAGGCATTGGGCTGATCCTGAAGGCGCGACAGGCCGGCATGAGGGTGATCTCTGGCGCGCGGCATTTGCGCGCGGAAGGCAGTGCCCGCGTGCAGGGGCTGCGCTTTGAAGGCGGGTTTGAGCCTTGTGATACGCTGCTGCTGCATGAAGGCGTGATCCCTGCGACGCATATTTCCATGGCGATCGGGCTTGAGCATTTCTGGGATGCGCGCCAGCTTTGTTGGCGGCCCAAGCTGGATGTTTTCGGCGCGTCTTCCCATGCGCGGATTGTGGTGGCAGGCGATGGGGCGGTGATTGGCGGCTGGGAAGCCGCGGTGGCGGCGGGGCAATTGGCGGCTTTGGATGCCGGACTTCGGCTTGGGCGCCTCTCACGCGGTCATCGTGATTCCCGCGCGGAAATAAGCGCAGAGGCATTATTGCAGGCCCGTGCGCTTCGCCCCTTTTTGGATGCGCTTTACGCGCCATCGCAGGAAATCCTCGCGCCACCTGAAGAAGCCACCATCATCTGCCGGTGTGAGGAAGTGACGGCGGGGTCACTCCGCTGGGCGGCGGCGATCGGCGCGACCGGCCCCAACCAGGCCAAGGCCTATTTGCGTTGCGGCATGGGCCCCTGCCAGGGGCGGCTTTGCGGCCCGACCGTGGCTGCGGTGATTGCGGAGGCACGCGGCGTGCCGATGGAACAAGTGGGGCATTTCCGTCCCCGCGCCCCTTACAAGCCCATCACCGTCAATGAACTTGCCGGGGCGCCTCATGGGGCGGATAGGCTTTCCTGAATTCAACCAAGGAAATTGCAAGCCCAGCGGCGAAAGCGCTAACAAAACGGCATGAGTGATTCAAAGCGATTCGCGCGCCGAAGCATCATGCTGGGCGCCGCCACGGCGGGGCTTGCCGCGGGCCTTGCGCGTCATGTCAGCGCCGCTACACCTGCCGCGCAGGATAAGCTTTCTCGCCGCCTGGAAGCGCTCGTTGAGGATGGGCTTGACCCGCGCCTATATGACGCGCCGGGCGCTGCGCTTATGTCGCGTGCCGAAGCGGCCTTGCGGGATTTGGTGCTGGGCCGTGTCACCGCGCTGCCAGGGCGCGTGGATATCAGGCGCGACGCGGCACGGGCCGATTTTCCCGCCTGGCGCGACAGGCTTTTCGCGAGCAGCGATCCAGCCAGCGTCTTGGATCAGGCAGCGATGCTCCATCCCGATGCGGCGCCGATCAAGGCAGCGCTGGCACGATTCCGGGCCATCGCGGCGGGCGGGGGGTGGCCGAGCATTCAAGGCAATCTTGCCAGCACGCTTGAACCCGGCAGCCAGGATGCCGCGCGGGTTGGCCAGCTGCGCGCGCGGCTGGCGCTGCTTGATCCGGAAGTGCTGCGCGGCGGGGCGGCGGAAAGCCCCCTTTACGATGCGCGGCTGCAAGCGGCGGTCCGGCGCTTTCAGGCCGAAGAAGGGCTGGAATCCGATGGCCGCATTGGGCGCCTCACCTGGGCCGCCCTGAATACGCCGGTGGAAGCCAAGATCGGGCAGCTTCGCGTTGCACTTGATATGCGCCGCGGCCTGGCCGCCCCGCCCGAGCGGCGCATTGAGGTGAATATCCCCCATTTCCGCCTGCGCCTGACGGATGCCGGGCGCGTGGTGCAGGATATGGCGGTGGTGGTGGGCCGGACGGATCGCCAGACCCCGATGTTGGATGTCCGCCTGGTTGCGGTACAATTCAACCCACCCTGGGGTGTGCCGGATCGCAATGCGCGGGAGGATTTGCTGCCGCGCTTCCGCCGAGATCCCGGGCAGATGCAGGCCATGGGTTATCGGTTGTATCAACGCATTGATGGCGAATTGACGGAAATTGACGCCACCACGGTGGATTTCAGCGCCTATTCCAGGGACCGCTTCCCCTTCATCATTCGCCAGGACCCCGGCGAGGTGAATGCGCTCGGGCGGATCAAATTCGTCATGCCCAATCGCGATGACATTTTCATGCATGACACACCGGATCGGCATTTGTTCCGCCGCCCGGACCGCGCCTTTTCATCGGGCTGTATCCGCCTGGAACGGCCAATGGATTTGCTGACGGAAGCCTTCAGCGGCATGCCTGCCTGGAACCGTGAACGCTTTGATCGCGTCTTGAATAGCGGGGCGACACAAGGTGTTTCGCTGTCGCGGTCCATCCCGGTGCGCCTTCATTATGACACGGTGATGGTTGAAGCCGGCAGCGTGGTCATGCGCCGGGATATTTACGGGCTTGATGCAGCCTATCTCCGCGCGCTGGATGCACCGCGCAGCGAAAGGCTGGCAGAGGCTTCGCCCCGGCCTTGAGGTTTTAAGGCAGGAAATTAATGGCGCGTTATCTTGTGACAGGCGGGGCGGGCTTTGTCGGCAGCCATGCGGTGCTGGCGCTGCTTGATCGTGGTGATGAAGTGGTGGTGCTGGATGATCTAAGCCAAGGCCATCGCGCTGCCGTACCGGCTGGTGCGACCTTGGTGCAGGCGCCGCTTTCGGATCATGCGGAACTCACCCGCGTCTTCGGCTCTTGGCGCTTTGATGCGGTGCTGCATTTCGCCGCCCTTTCCCTGGTGGGGGAGAGCATGAAATCGCCCATGCATTATATCGCGGAAAATGTCGGGAATAGCCTGCGATTGATTGACGCCGCCGTTCAAGCCGGGTGCCTTCGCTTCGTGCTTTCTTCCACCGCTGCCTTATTCGGCAAGCCGGAACGCGTCCCCATTGATGAGGATTGCCCCGTCGCCCCCGGCAATCCCTATGGCGAGAGCAAGCTGATGGTCGAAACCGCGCTGGCCTGGGCGGAGCGTATCCATGGGCTCCGCTACGCCGCGCTGCGCTACTTCAACGCCGCCGGATCGGACCCTGGCGGGCGGGCGGGGGAAGATCACAATCCTGAGACCCATCTTGTGCCGCTCGCGATTGATGCCGCGCTTGGCCGCCGCCCGGCGCTGACGGTCTTTGGCGATGACTACCCAACGCCCGATGGCACCTGCATTCGCGATTACGTGCATGTAACCGATCTGGCCGATGCGCATTTGCGCGTGCTGGCACGGTTAGAGTCCCATGGTTCCTGCCGCTACAATATCGGCAATGGTGAGGGCCATTCGGTGAAGCAGGTGCTGGGTGCCATTGAACGCGTGAGTGGCCGCGCGGTGCCCCATAGCATCGGGCCGCGCCGTGCCGGCGACCCCGCCGTGCTGGTGGCGGCGAGCGACAGGCTCCGCCGCGAAACCGGCTGGGCGCCGCGCCTTGGTGATATTGATGACATTGTGCGCACCACCTGGGCCTGGCGGGAAACGCATCCCAAGGGCTATGGGGATCGTTGAGGGGGCAGATAAACCTCTGGTGGAAGCCTATTTTCGCGGCAGCTTCACCCACTTGCCCTTCGCCCCCCCTGGTGCGACAAACCTGCCCGTAACGCCAAAACACGCAAAGCGGCCCGAACGGCCCGGCTATGGAAGGTTGAGCCATGTCAGAACTTGAAATCATCTGGACCAAGGTGGATGAGGCGCCGGCGCTGGCGACCTATTCCCTGCTGCCCATCGTGCAGTCCTTTGTTGGCATGGCCGGCGTGAAAATGACGCTCAAGGATATTTCATTGACAGGTCGTATCCTGGCCAATTTCCCGAAAAAGCTGAAGCCTGAGCAAAGGGTGAGTGATGAACTTGCCGAACTCGGCAAGCTCGCGCTGAAGCCGGAAGCCAATATCATCAAGCTGCCAAATATCTCGGCCTCTGTCCCGCAGCTCAAGGCCGCGATCAAGGAATTGCAGGGCAAGGGTTATGATGTGCCGGATTACCCGGATAACCCCACCAATGATGCGGAAAAGGAAATCCGCGCCCGTTACGGCAAGGTGCTGGGCAGCGCCGTGAACCCCGTGCTGCGGGAGGGCAATTCAGACCGTCGCGCCGCAGGCGCGGTGAAGCAATATGCGCGCAATAACCCGCATAAGATGGGCGCCTGGTCGAAGGACTCAAAATCCCACGTCGCCTATATGCCGGGCGGGGATTTCTATGGCTCTGAAGTCGCCACCACCATTGCAGCACCCACCAATGCGCGCATTGAATTGGTGGCGAAGGATGGAAGTGTGGCGGTGTTGAAGGCGAAAACGCCTTTGATCGCGGGCGAGATCATTGATTGCTCTGTCATGAGCCGCAAGGCCCTGCGCGCCTTCCTGGCCGAACAGATTGATGCCGCGAAGCGCGAGGGGGTGCTGTTTTCCGTGCACCTCAAGGCGACCATGATGAAGATCTCCGATCCCATCCTGTTCGGCCATGCGGTTTCGGTGTTTTTCGCCGATGTTTTCCAAAAGCATGGCGCGACGCTTACGCGCCTTGGCGTCAATCCGAATAACGGCGTTGGCGATATGCTGGCCAAGATCGAAACCCTGCCGGATGCCGAAAAGGCGCCGATCCTGGCGGATATTGACGCCACCTATAAGGCGCGCCCGGCGCTCGCCATGGTGAATTCCGACCGCGGCATCACCAATCTGCATGTCTCGAGCGACACGATCATTGATGCCTCCATGCCGGCGATGATCCGTGAATCGGGCAAGATGTGGGGTCCGGATGGCAAGCTGCATGACACCAAGGCAGTGATCCCGGATCGTTGCTATGCGCGGCTGTTCCAGACGGTAATTGAAGACTGCAAGGCCAATGGCGCCTTTGACCCGAAGACCATGGGCACTGTCCCCAATGTCGGGCTGATGGCGCAGCAGGCGGAAGAATACGGCTCTCACGACAAGACCTTCGAACTCGCCGCCGATGGCGAAGTGCGTGTGGTCGCCGATGATGGCACGGTGCTGCTCTCCCGCCCTGTTGAGGCGGGCGATATCTTCCGCATGTGTCAGGTGAAGGATGCGCCCATTCAGGATTGGGTGAAGCTTGCCGTGCGCCGTGCGCGGCTGACCAATACGCCGGCGGTTTTCTGGTTGGATTCCAAGCGCGCCCATGATGCCGAGTTGATCAAGAAGGTCGAGAAATACCTGAAGGATCACGACACATCGGGCCTTGATATCCGCATCCTGGGGTCGGTTGAGGCGATGCAATTCTCGCTCGATCGCATCCGCAAGGGCTTGGATACCATTTCCGTCACCGGGAATGTGCTCCGCGATTACCTGACGGATTTGTTCCCGATCATGGAACTCGGCACTTCGGCCAAGATGCTCTCCATTGTGCCGCTGCTGAATGGTGGTGGCTTGTTTGAAACCGGCGCGGGCGGTTCGGCGCCGAAGCATGTCGAGCAATTCCAGGGTGAGGGGTATCTGCGCTGGGATTCGCTTGGTGAGTTTCTGGCCCTTGGCGCTTCGCTTGAGCATTTGGCGCAGACCACCAATAGCGAAGATGTGAAGGTGCTGGCCGAGACGCTTGATGAAGCCAATGGCAAGATCCTGGAATATAACCGCTCACCCGCGCGGAAGGTCGGCGAAATTGATAACCGGGGCAGCCATTTCTACCTGGCGCTTTATTGGGCGCAGGCGCTGGCGGCGCGCGACAATAGCTCGGGCCTTGCCGCGCGCTTCAAGCCCTTGGCGGATATGCTCTCGGCCAATGAAGCCAAGATCTACAAGGAATTGATTGATGCGCAGGGCAAGCCGCAGGAATTGGGCGGGTATTACCGGCCTGATGATGCGAAAACCTCAGCGGCGATGCGCCCGAGCAAGACCTTGAATGACGCCTTGGCGACGCTGAAGGCTTAGGCTCTTACCAGCCGATAACCTGATCCTTTTCAAGGGTCAGGTTATGGCCCTGAATGGCATCAGACCAGCTACAGCTTCTTCCGCAACCACACTCGCGCATGGCCCGCCGGCATGCCTTCCAGCTTGCCGAATTCCACATAGCCATTGCGCTTCCAGAAGCCCGGCGCCTGGAAGCTGAAAGTATCCGTATAGGCATTGGTGCAGCCGCGTTCGCGGCCAATCGCCTCAGCGCGGCGGAGCAATTCCTCACCAATGCCCTGCCTGCGCATGCCGCGTTCCAGATAGAGCCAATCAATGAACAGCCAGCCCCAAAAGGTCAGGCCCAATAAGCCGCCAAGCGTCTTGCCATCGGCATCCTGCACCAGAAGTGTGACTGGTTCGCGGTCATAAGGCCCGCCGGTTTCCTGGTTGAAATCATGCAGGCCGCGTTGGATGGCGGCGACGGCTTCAAATTCCGGCGCGGCATCTTCAACAATCTGAATGCCGTCCTTCAGGGTAATGCTCATCCAGCGAAGCGCCCCACGCCGGAAAAAGCCACCACAACCAATCCCATGATCAAATTCATCAAGACCAACTTTCTGATACTCTCCAGCGCGCGCGCCGCAGCGGGTTTATCGCCTGCCGCCATGGCGCGGCGCATGGCACCCCAGGGGCCGAAGAATAGCGCAAGAAAGACCAAACCCATAATCAGCCCCAGCAAATGCATCAGATGCAGGCTCCAGCGCGCACCCGCGAAACCGCCATGCCAGACGAAGAACAAGGCCCAACCGGTCAGCAGCACGATAGGCATAGCGTGCCAGACAATCATGAAGAATCGCCGAAAGACCGATTGCATGAGTGAAAGGCGCTCCGGCGCTTCCAGCACCTCATGCGCGGCAGGGCGCAGCACGAAAAGCGCGAAACCCATGCCGCCCACCCACAGCACCGCGCCCAGCAAATGCAGCGCAAGCAGGATATCACCCATGATCAAACACCTTTCTTGCGAATGGCTTCCAGCGCCGCCGCAAGCGCACGCGCTTCCGCCGCCGCCGGCCCGCGCGGTAAGGCTTCCACCACACCAAGCCCTGACATGAAAGCCTGGGCATAGGCGGTGCGATTGCCAAGCGTGGTTTCCAGCAGCGGCAGCTTGCGGTCGCGGATTTGGCCTTCAATATCCTCGCGCAGCTTGCCCGAAGCGGGTGCGCGGTTCAGCAGCAGGCGGAAGGGCCGCCTTTCCTGCTTCGCCAAATCAAGTGTGGCATCCATGGACCAAAGATCAGCCGCCGAGGGCTGCAAGGGCACCAGCACCAGATCGGCGCCGCGGATCGCAAGCTTGGCATCCGTGTCATCATGCGGTGCCGTGTCCAGCAGCACGAAATCCTGCTCCCGCCGCAGCCTTTCCAGGGTGGCGGGCAGGCGCCAGCCGGTTGGGGCCTCAAAATGCAGCGTATGGGCCTTTTTGCTGACGCCACGCTGCTGGTCCCAGCGCGCCAGGCTGCGCTGAGGGTCTATGTCCAAAAGCCCGACACGATGGCCTGATTCCGCCAGCGCGGTGGCCAGATTGGCCGCCACGGTGGATTTGCCGGCGCCGCCCTTGCGTTGGGCGATGGCGATCACGAAGGCCATGCACGACTCCTGTTCTCGATGCGCTTCTATAGCAGCTTGGGGCGCCACTTGATCCAGCCCATGATGTTGGCCGGCGGATCGGCTATAAAAGGCGCATGGCGCGTCCCTACCCGACCGAATTGCTGACCCCGGCTGAAATGGCGCGCGCCGATGCGGCGGCTTTGGCGGCGGGGATGCCCACCGAAACCCTGATGGAGGCGGCGGGCAGGGCGGTAGCGCGGGCTATTCGTGCCCGGTTCCGCCCCTGCCGGACCCTCGTGCTGGCCGGGCCGGGCAATAATGGCGGCGATGGTTATGTCGCCGCGCGTTACCTGGAACAGGCGGGCTGGCCCGTTTCGGTCGCGGCCCTGGCACCGCCCAGCCCAGGCTCGGCGGCGGCGGCAGCAGCGGCGCGCTGGCATGGCCCAATGGTGGCTTTCGACGAAGCCGAGGTCGCCCGCGCTGGGCTGGTAGTGGATGCGCTGTTTGGCGCCGGGCTAACACGCCCGCTTGCGCCCGAAGTCACCAAGGTTCTCCGCGCGGTGCAGGCGCCCTTGGTCGCGGTGGATGTGCCCTCAGGGCTTGATGGCGCCACCGGGCAGGTGCCGGGCTATGCCCCGCAAGCGGCACTCACCATAAGCTTTTTTCGCTTGAAGCCAGGGCATGTGCTGCTGCCGGGCCGCGCGCTATGCGGCGAGACCGTGCTAGCCGATATCGGTTTGCCTCAGGCGGTGTTGCAGGGCGTCGCGCCGCGCTGCTGGCGCAATCATCCCACGCTTTGGGCGCTGCCGTCGCTTGAGCGGAGCGCGCATAAATACACGCGCGGGCACCTGACCATTCTGGCCGGCGCCACCATGCCAGGCGCCGCGCGGCTGGCGGCGGCGGCGGCGCGGCGCCTTGGCGCGGGGCTGGTCACGCTGCATGCCGAAACCCTGGACCTCGCCGCGCTGCTGCGCGCCGATGCGCCCGGCCAATTGGTGAGCGATGCGACGCTGGACGCGCTGCTACCCGACGCCCGGCGGAAGGTCTGGCTGGCAGGCCCTGGGCTTTTGCCGCATGAGGCAACACGCGCCGCCATTCGCAGTTTGCTTGAAGCCGGTAAGATGCTGGTGGTTGATGCCGGCGCCTTGATGGCCGCGTCTGACGCGCCCGATCTTTTGCGCGGCGCTGCCGTGATCACACCCCATGAAGGCGAATTCACGCGGCTTTTCGGTGCGCCTGGCGCGGACAAGCTGGCTGCCACGCGCGCTGCCGCGGCGCGGCTTGGCGCCGTGGTGGTGCTGAAAGGCCCGGATAGCATCATCGCCGCGCCGGATGGGCGCGTGATCATCAATGACAATGCGCCGCCCAGCCTCGCCACCGCCGGCACGGGCGATGTGCTGGCCGGCGCCATCGCGGCCTTGCTCGCCCAGGGCATGGCGGCTTTTGCAGCGGCTGCCGCAGGGGTTTGGCTGCATGGTGCGGCTGCTGCCGCCGGCCCGCCTGGTTTGATCGCCGAGGATTTGCCGGCACTCATGGCCTCAGCACGGCAAACTCTATCCAAGTGAAACTGATCAAGCGCGCGTTATCATTACAAAAATCCTTTGTTTTTTAACCGATGTTTCGATAGGCTTTGTTTCCAGGGGGGATCGGGGCACGCATGTCCGATATCACCATTGAAGCCGGCCTCATGAATCGCGCCATGCAGCGTGTGGCCTCACTTTGGCGTGATCTCGCCTGGGTGGTGCAGCGCAGCCCGCAACTAGCCAGTGATTTTGCCGAGGAATTTCGCGCCTGCCTTGAAGCCCGTGGTGGGGAGGTTTCCGCGCGCAACCGCGCGGCGGCGCTGGCTGAGCGTTATCGCGGCCTGGATGAAGCCGGGCGGCTTGGCTTCCTCCGCGCCCTGGCTGCCTTTGATTCCGATGGCGTTGCCGTGACACGCGCCATTGAAAAACTGGGCGCCGCGCCGGATGCGGCGGTGCGCGCCATTGCATTGGCGGGGCTCCGCCGCGCTTTGGAACCGCCGCGCCTGAAACTGCTGACGGCCTTTGCCGCCATTCCGGATGGGGTGAAGTTTCTGGTCGAAATGCGCGCGGAATTGCTGCGCCTTAAGGATCACGAAGCGCCCTTGCAGGCGCTGGAGACGGATCTGAAAGGCCTGCTCGCTTCCTGGTTCGATGTCGGTTTTCTGGAATTGCGCGCGATTGACTGGAAATCCCCCGCCGCTTTGCTGGAAAAGCTGGTGGAATATGAAGCGGTGCATCGCATCCGCACCTGGCGCGATTTGCGCAACCGGCTTGATTCAGACCGCCGCTGCTACGCCTTCTTCCATCCGCGCATGCCTGATGAACCCCTGATTTTCGTGGAAGTCGCCCTTGAACGCGGCATGGCGGCCAGCGTGCAAAAGCTGCTTGATGAAAAGGCGCCGTTGCAGGATGCCGGGCAGGCGGATACCGCCGTGTTCTATTCCATCAACAATTGCCAGCGCGGGTTGGATGGCATTT
>JBIIIE010000250.1:0-4636 GCA_044235135.1 Roseomonas sp.
TGACCGCTGGCTTCATCGGCGCGGGCATGGATGTGGTGCTGGTCGGGCCATTGCCCACACCCGCCATTGCGCTGCTGACGCGATCTCTCCGTGCCGATTTGGGGGTGATGATCAGCGCGTCTCACAACCCATATGAAGATAATGGCATCAAGCTGTTTGGCCCGGATGGGCTGAAGCTGACGGATGATCAGGAAGCGGAAATCGAAGCGCTGATGGCGGGCGATCTGGGCGCCGCGCTGGTGCCATCCGGCCGGCTTGGGCGCGCGAGCCGGCTGGAAGATGCGCCAGGGCGCTATATTGAAGCCGCCAAGGCATCCTTCCCGCGCGGACAGACCTTGGATGGGCTGCGTATTGTGGCGGATTGCGCCCATGGCGCTGCTTATCGCGTGGCGCCCACCGTGCTGTGGGAATTGGGGGCCGAGGTGATCCCGATCGGCGTCGCCCCGGATGGCTTCAATATCAACAAGGCGGTGGGGTCCACTGCGCCGGCGGCGCTTGCGGCGCTGGTGCGCGAACGCCAAGCCCATCTGGGCATTGCGCTGGATGGAGATGCGGATCGGCTGGTCCTGGTGGATGAGGCCGGGCAGGTGATTGATGGCGATCAGATCCTGGCGCTGATCGCCCATTCCTGGCACGCGCAGGGGCGCCTGACCGGGGGCGCCGTCGTGGCGACGGTCATGTCCAATATGGGGCTGGAACGCTTCCTGGCGGCGCGCGGGCTTGGCTTGCTCCGCACCGCGGTCGGTGATCGCTATGTGGGCGAGAGGATGCGCGAAGCCGGCTGCAATCTGGGTGGTGAGCAATCCGGCCATATGATCATGCCGGAATTTGGCACCACCGGGGATGGGCTGATTGCCGCGCTGCAAGTGCTTTCGGTGCTGGTGGAAGATAAGCGCCCTGCGAGTGAGGTACTGCGTTGCTTCACCCCCCTGCCGCAGCGTTTGGTGAATGTGCGCTATGCCGGTGCCTCACCGCTTGCGAAGCCGGTGGTGGCCCAGGCGATTGCGGCGGAAGAAGCCGCCCTTGGCGCGCGTGGCCGCGTGCTGATCCGCGCCAGCGGCACTGAACCCGTGATCCGCGTGATGGCGGAGGCCGAGGAAGAAACTCTGGTCGAAGGTGTGGTCGGGCGCTTGGCTGATCTGATCAAGGCTGAGGCACGCGCGGCATGAAGGGGCGCGTGCTGATCATCGCCGGGTCCGATTCCGGGGGCGGGGCGGGGATTCAGGCTGACCTTAAGGCCGTAACGGCGCTCGGCGCCTTTGGCATGACAGCGATCACGGCGCTGACGGCGCAGAATACGCTTGGCGTGCATGGTGTGCTGCCGGTGCCGCTGGATTTCCTCCGCCAGCAAATCGCCGTGGTGATGGATGATATCGGCGCCGATGCCATCAAGACCGGCATGTTGGCCGATAGCGCCACCATTGAAGCCGTGTGCGATGAAATCACCACCCGCGCGCCCGACGTGCCGCTGGTGGCGGACCCGGTGATGGTCGCCAAGGGCGGCCACCCTTTGCTGGTGCCCGAAGCCGCCGAGACATTGAAGCGCCGCCTGCTGCCGATCGCTTCCGTGCTGACCCCCAATTTGCCGGAAGCCGAGGCGCTTTGCGGCTTCGCCATCCCCGATGTCGGCGCCATGCACCAGGCGGCCAAGGCGTTGCTGGCACTCGGCCCCAAAGCCGTGCTGCTGAAGGGCGGGCATTTGCCGGGGGATGAGGTGGTGGATTTGCTCGCCACCGGCACGCGGATGGAAATCTTCCGCGACCGGCGGATTCAAACGCGCCACACCCATGGCACGGGCTGTACGCTGGCGAGTGCGGTGGCGGCAGGCTTGGCGCAGGGGATGTCGCTCAGGGATTCCGTGCTCCGCGCGCGTGCTTATGTGCGCGCGGCGATTGCGGCGGCGCCGGGGTATGGCGCCGGGCATGGGCCTTTGGATCATGCGGTCACCTGCGATCCGGAGATTTTGCGCTGATTTCACTCGCTGGATTGGTTTTCTTCAGGATTTGTTAATCTTTTCTGGCGCAGTTTGCGACCATGGCTATCAATATGAGTGCCACCCTTCTAGCGGGGTTATTTGGCCAACAAGGTCAAAACGCGCTGATGCTTCCCTTCGGTAACGCAGCCCCTGTGGCCAGCGCCGGGGACGCCGTGGTCGCCTTCCGACGCGTGACCAAGGCCGGTGAGGAAGAAAAAGGCCTTGCCCGTGAGCGGAAAGACACGGTCACGCTCACGGCTTTGGCGCAGTTCCGCCAAGCCTTGGATAAGGCGCCGAATATTGACCGGGCGCTGTCAGATCCGCGCGTCTTGAAGGTATTGATGCCGGCGCTTGGCCTGCCGGATCAGGTGGGCAATCCTGGGCTGGTGCGGCGGGCATTGCTGTCTGACCCGAAGGACCCCAAAGGGGTTGCGGCGCAGCTTGGCACCACCTGGAAGAATGCCGCCGCCACGCTCAATCTCAAGGCAAGCACCACGCCAAAAACCGCCGCCTTTGAAGGCCTGACCGATCGGGAAACCACGGCGGTGGCCCAGCAATTGCGCATTGGTGAAGCGGTGCTGACCGCCCCCGCCAGCCGCGCGGCGGCACCGAAACTCAGGGCCTTTGATGGTTTGCAGGACAAGGCCACCAGCGCCCTGATCACGCGGCTGCGCCCCGGTGAGGAATTGGTCGCGGATCGCGCGCGGCGAGAGATTGAGCAGGTCGCCACCCTGACGGCAGTAGCCATCAGGCAGGCGGAAGTGCCGGCGGAAGATTTGCCGGTCATTGCCAAGGACGCGCTGAAGCAGATGGCGGGCCTGATGCAGGGCGGGTCCTTCGATGCGGCGCTTGCTGTCGTGGATGATACGCTGATCACCCTCAATAGTGCTGGGGGGCTTACACCGGAACAATTGCGCCAGGCCCGCATCGTATTGATGGAAGGCGGCATCTCGCTTGAACAGATGCGCCGCGATGCATCCGGCGTGGCGAAGCGCGTTGAACAGCTGATTGCCATTGATTGGCCAAGCGGCGCCGCATGGGCGCCCGCCTACAAGACCAGGCTTGATGCCTTCCACAAGGAAGGTGTGGACAAGAATGTGAATTTCTCGCTTGAAGTGGCTGTTGCCATGGCCAAGCGCATGGAAAACGCCGCGGCAAATGCCGACGAAGTTGATTTGGCGAAGATTTATGCCAATACTTCCCAGACCGTGCTGAATACGCGGGATGGTCGCCCGACCGCTTCACCCATCGAAGGTGTGCCGCCAGCGCGCATTACCCAGGCGGATGCGACGAAGCTTTTGGACAGCATGAAGAATGCGGCACCGCCCAATATCCCACGTGCGCAAATTGAGGTGAACTACGCTGCCGCGGCGGCGCTCAGCGCCATCACGCTTGCGGAAACACCGATTTTTGGCATGCCGACACTCGCGAGCCAGGCCCTTAAGGATATTGCACGGCTGACACGGGCGGGTACTTTTTCTTCTGCCATACAACGTGCGGATGAGGCCTTGGCCGCCATCGCCGATGACACCGCCATGCCGGCCGCCACCAAACGCCTTGGGAGCGCCGCGCTGCTTGAAACCAGCGCCTTGATTGAACAGGTGCGCCGCAATGCGCCGGGGGTGGCGGAACGGCTGGAAAGGCTGGCGGCGATTGACACGCCCACCGGTGCGGTACGCTCCAAGGATTTCCAGACGCGGCTTGAGAATTTCCACAAGGACGGCATCAACGGCAATGTGAACTTCGCCCTGGAAATCGCCGTTGCCATGGCGGATCGCATGCAAACGGGGGCGGCCACGCTGGATGAAACCCTGCAGGCGCAATCATTGCTGAGCCGTTCGCGCCAAGTATTGAATGGCCGCGATGGGCGGCCGCTTTCAACCGCAACGGGGCTGCAGCAATCGCGCATTCTTCCATTCGATGGCGATAAGATTGTCGCTTCGATGAAGGCAGGGTTGCGCCTTGGCAGCCTTTCCGATCCGAAAATGTTGGAAATTCTGACCAATGGCTTCACGAAATATGAGTATCGGACAGGCTTGAGTGAAACCAACCCCGGTATGGCAAACGCCATCTATTTCAGTGAAAATGCGAAAACCGTGAAATCGGTCTTTGATATCCTGGGCAATGGTGTGCTGCGCCGCGTTGTCTTGGGTGCGCTTGGCCTGCCGGATCAGATTGCCATTCAGCCCGTGGAAACCCAGGCGCGCGCGGTGACGTCACGCCTGAAGCTTGCGGATTTGCAGGACCCAATCAAGGTGCGTGCGATTGCTGAACGCTATTTGATGGCGGAAGCCGACAAGGCAGCGGCAAAGGCGGCCAATGCGCCCAATGATCCTTTTGCGAGCATTACAGGGCTTTCCTTAAGGGTTTGAAAGCTGCCTTCAGCTTGGCCGGCTGATCCGCGCCGATAGTGCCGCCAGAAAGGCACCCAGGCTGATCGCAACAGCGCCCATGATTTCAAACACACTCGGCACTTCTCCCAGGATGAAGAAAGCGAGCAGAAAGCTTGCAACCGGCAACAAGGCAAGGCTCATTGCCGCTGCCGGCGCGCCAAGCAGCATGGTCGAACGCCCAAGCGAAAAGATGGTGAGCGCCCCCATCAAGACACCCTGATAGAAGCCCTGAAACAACAGGTCCGAGACAGGGATTTGCGTGAGTTTC
>JBIIIE010000025.1:0-15934 GCA_044235135.1 Roseomonas sp.
TGGTGCCGCCGGCGGCGAAGGGCACAAAAATCCGGATCGGGCGATTGGGGAAGGCAGGCGCCTGGGCCAAGGCGGGGGCGGCAAGCGCTGTGGCGACAAGGCCAAGGCTGGTGCGGCGGGTGATGGGGGGCATGGCGTTTCCTTTGGCTTAACGCCTGAAAAGTAGAATGAAACTAGGTCATTGGGAAAGCATTGCTCTGGTATCGTTATGACTTATAATTTATCCAAGCCAATGATTGCGCCTTAATGACCGGGATCGAAACCAGCATGCCCCCCATCGCCGAGGAACCCTTGCAGGAGACCTTCATCCTTGATGCTGCAGTTCTGCCCCCCGGTGCGGAGCATTTCCACCCCCCGGAACACGGCCCTGAAGGCCATTTCTGCTGGACCGGCCCAGGGGCGGAGGCGGCGCTCATGGTGCATATTGCGCGGCGTTACCCGCTGCGCGCCTGGCTGGAATTGGCGGATTTCGGTCACTCGGCGAACCGGGATGCGCTTTCCCTGATTGTGGATGGGGATATCTACCCATTATTGCCGCGTGGCCCAGGAAAGAACCTTATCGGCGGCCCCATCCTGCCGCGCGACGGTGATGGGCCGACGCAATTGATTATCCGCGTTCCGCATTTGCACAGCCCGCCGCCCGAACGGCATCGCGCGCCCCCTTTGCGCGGCATTGCGATCAAGCGGCTGAGCCTGACGCCGCCCAATTGAAGGAAGGCCAGGGGCGAAATCTTCCCCATCCGGCGCTTCCTGTGAAACGACTACCGCGTGCGGCCCAGGTGCCTGGCAAAGCCCTTGTCCAATGCGGAAAACCCTTTCGCAACTGGCGGTGGCGTGGCAGGATTCGGGATCGCGCGGTCAAAGCCGCGCCCTGAACAGAAGGCCCCGCGCGCCTGATACGCCAAGCGGGGATGGGAGAATGCCATGTCGGCGCCGAATTGGACCAATCCTGAAACCCTGGTGCTGCATGCCGGCTGGCGTGCGGACCCGACAACCGGTTCGGTCGCTGTGCCGATCCATCAAACCACGTCCTTCCAGTTTCAGGATACCGGCCATGCGGCGCGGCTTTTTGGTCTGGCCGAGCTTGGCAATATCTATACCCGCATCATGAACCCGACCGTTGATGTGCTGGAAAAGCGCGTCGCGGCATTGGAAGGCGGTGTGGCGGGGCTGGCCGTGGGTTCGGGTCAGGCAGCGACGACCTTCGCGGTGATGAATCTGTGCGAAGCGGGGGACAATATCGTCTCCTCCACCGATCTTTACGGCGGCACCTGGAATCTTTTTGCCAATACGCTGAAGCAATTCGGCATTGAGGTGCGCTTTGTGGACCCTGCCGATCCGGAAGGTTTTGCGCGCGCCACCGATGCGCGCACCCGCGCCTATTACGCCGAAACCCTGCCCAACCCTAAGCTGCACGTCTTCCCGATTGCCGAAGTGGCGGCGATTGGGCGGAAGCTTGGCATCCCCTTGATCATGGACAATACGGCGGCGCCGGTGCTCTGCCGGCCGCTTGATCATGGTGCGGCGATTGTCATGCATTCCACCACCAAATGGATTGGCGGGCATGGCACCAGCATTGGTGGTATGGTGGTGGATGGCGGCAATTTCGATTGGGAAGCGCATGGCGATCGTTTCCCGACGCTGAACAAGCCCGATCCTTCCTATCATGGTGCGGTGTGGACCCAGGCTGTGAAGCCGCTTGGGCCGATTGCGTATATTATCCGCATGCGCACCTGCCTGCTGCGCGATCTGGGCGCGCCCATGTCGCCGATGAATGCTTTCCTGTTCCTGCAAGGCATGGAAACCCTGCCGCTGCGCATTGAACGCCATTGCGCCAATGCCACGCGGGCAGCCGCCTTCCTGGCACAGCACCCGGCGGTGACGCGCGTGATCCATCCATCGCTGATGGAAGGCGAAAGCCGTCGCCGCGCCGATGCCTATTTGCGCGGCGGGCATGGCAGCCTGATGGGGATTGAATTGAAGGGCGGCAAGGAAGCGGGCCAGCGCTTCATCGAAGCGCTGCAAATGTTCTACCATGTTGCCAATATCGGCGATGCGCGGAGCTTGGCCATTCATCCCGCCACCACCACGCATAGCCAATTGGATGAAAGCGAACAGGCGGCATCGGGTGTGACACCTGGCTATGTGCGCCTTTCCATCGGCATCGAGCATATTGACGACATATTGGCGGATCTTGATCAGGCGCTGAAGGTGGCTGAGGCATGAACGCGGATCGTCGCCGGATGGCACAAGAACTCGGCCTTGGGCCTGCTGCACCCGCGCTTGGCGGCTTTCCCGCCATTCGCATGCGGCGCAATCGCTATGATGCTTTCACGCGCAAGCTTGTTGCGGAAAATGTGCTCAGCGTTGGTGATCTGATCTGGCCGATCTTCATCATGGAAGGCAGCAATACCATCATGCCGGTGGCTTCCATGCCGGGCGTGGTGCGCGTGAGCCTGGATAAGCTGGAAGAACATGTGGCGCCCGCGGTGAAGCTTGGCGTGCCGGCAGTGGCGCTATTCCCGATGACACCGCCGGAAATTAAGGATGCGGAAGGCACGGAATCCACCAATCCGGAAAACCTGATGTGCCGCGCTTCGCGCTTGCTGAAGCAGAAGTTTCCTGAACTTGGGCTGGTGGGTGATGTCGCTCTCGACCCCTATACCGATCATGGGCATGATGGCGTGATCCGTGATGGCTATGTCGCGAATGATGATACGCTTGCCATTCTGACAACCCAGGCGGTCAATCAGGCGGAAGCGGGCATTGATGTGATTGCGCCGTCAGACATGATGGATGGGCGCATTGGTGTGATACGCGCAGCACTTGATGCGCGTGGTTTGATCAATACGCGCATCATGTCCTATGCGGCGAAATATGCCTCGGCATTTTATGGGCCGTTCCGTGATGCGGTGGGGTCCGGATCTTCGCTGAAGGGCGACAAGAAAACCTATCAGATGGACCCGGCCAATACGGATGAGGCGATGCGCGAAGTGGCGCTGGATTTGGCCGAGGGTGCGGATATGGTCATGGTCAAGCCTGGCATGCCGTATCTGGATATTGTGCGCCGCGTGCATGAACGCTTTGGCGTGCCGACCTTCGCGTATCAAGTCAGTGGCGAATACGCGATGATTGCGGGGGCCGCGCAAAATGGCTGGATTGACCGCGAACGCGCCATGATGGAAAGCCTGCTTGCCTTCAAGCGCGCCGGCGCGGCGGGTGTATTGACCTATTTCGCGGTGGATGCGGCGGCGGTGCTGAGGCGGGGTTAGAGCTTTGGGGTAAGGGCTGATTTACCGCCTTATGCCATCGTCCCCATGCTTCGCGCCATGTGCCTTTTCTGCAGTTCATGAGGCTTGCAATGCTGTTTCGTCGTTTTCTGGGTGCCTTGGCGCTCTGTCTTTTTGGACTTTCCGCGGCACCCGCGCTGGCGCAGCAGGGGGATCCTTCCTTCAACCTGGTCAATCGTTCAGGGCGCTTGATTTTTGAGGTTTATGCGTCACTCACAACCGATCAGGATTGGGGGCGGGATCGGCTTGGTGACAAGGCACTGCCCAATGGGCGGAGCTTCACGCTACGCCTGCCGCAAGGGCCATGCATGTGGGATTTGCGCGTGGTTTATGAACGCGCGGGTGGTCCCACCGAAGACAAGCGCAACATCAATCTTTGCGCAGTGACGGAAGTGGTGTTTGAAGGCAGGCAAACGGCCCAAGGGCAGCAAGCGCAACCGCGCCCGCAACCCACCCCACCGCCGCGCGGGGCACCGAGCGGTCCCACCGGTAATCCTTCCTTCAACCTGGTCAATCAATCCCGCGCGGTAGTGATGGAAGCCTATGTATCGCTTTCCACCGAACAGGAATGGGGACCGGATCGGTTGGGCAATGATACCGTGCAGCCGGGGCGGCATTTTGCCATTCGCCTGCCGGAAGGCCCCTGCCTGCATGATGTGCGCTTTGTCTATGAGAACGGCCAAGCGGATGAACGCCGCGGCGTGAATCTTTGCGAGGTTACCAATCTGATTCTGCCCCTGCAGCGTCAGTAGAGGCTGGTCTGCTTAGGTTGGCAGGCTCACATCCAGGTTAAGGGCGGCATCGCAGCGCGCGGTGGCGCCCGGTGGCAGCACCAGCGTGCATTCGCGTTCTTCAATCAGCGCCGGCCCGGCAACACTTTCGCCAGGCCGTAGCGCGAGGCGATTGAGCACCGGGGTTTCAACATAGGCGCCGCCAAACCAGGCGCGGCGCTTGCCGCGATTCAAGGCACCTTCCGCTGCGGCGCTTTGCTGCGTTAGGTCCACCACCGGGCGGGGCCCCGCCACGATCACTTGCCAGGAAACGCATTCCACCGGCAGCGCAGGTTCCGTGCGCCCGTATAGTGCCAGATAGGCGGCTTCGAATTTGGCGCGTAGCGTTGCGGTATCGCCTTGCGTGATGGCCTCGGCGGGGATTTCCGCTTCCACCTGAAAGCCCTGCCCGGCATAGCGCATGGCGCCCAGAATACGCGCGCGCGCGGCTTCCGGCGCAACACCTGCCGCCGCCGCCATGGCCTTGCCTTCGGCTGTCATGGCGCCAATCATTTCCTGCAATCGCGCGAAATCCAGGCCGGCCAAGGGCGCGACCCAGCCCTGCACAAAGGCGAAGGAAATCGGCGCGGCGAGGAAACCAAAAGCGGAAGCAACACCCGCGCCAAGTGGGACGATGATGCGCTTCAGGCCAAGCTTCATGCCGATATGGCAGGCATGCACCGGCCCTGCACCGCCGATTGGCACCATGGCATAGGCATCAATGCGCTTGGCTTTTTCCAGCGCATGGATCGCCGCCGCCTGCGCCATATTGCCATTGACGGTTTCATGAATGGCCCAGGCCGCTTCCGGCACGGAAAGCCCCAGCGGCTTGCCGATATGTTCGGCCAAAGCCGCCTCTGCCGCCGCGACATTCAGCTTCATCGCACCGCCAAGGAAGCTTTCAGCGCCCAGATAGCCCAGCACCAAATCCGCATCCGTCACGGTGGGCCGCGCGCCGCCAAGCCCGTAGCAGGCGGGGCCGGGATCGGAACTCGCACTTTCCGGGCCCACACGCACCAGGCCGAGTTGATCAACCCGCGCGATGGAACCTCCACCGGCACCGATTTCGATCATGTCAATCACCGGCACCTTGAGCGGCAGGCCACTGCCCTTGCGGAAGCGATCCACGCGCGCGACTTCAAAATCCAGGCTGCGCTGCGCTTCGCCATCATCAATCAGCGCGGCCTTGGCGGTGGTGCCGCCCATATCGAAGCACAGAATATCGTGCGCCCCGGCAGCGGCGCCGTAAATGCCGGTGGCTTCCACGCCTCCCGCCGGGCCGGATTGCACCAGGCGGATGGGGTGACGCGCGGCGGTTTCTTCCGCAACCGTGCCGCCATCAGACAGCATCAGAAAAAGCGGGCCGGTCAGGCCGAAGCTGCGCAAGCCATCACTCAAGCGGCGCAGATAGCGTTCAAAGACCGGCTGCACATAGGCGTTGCAGACCGTGGTGGAGGCGCGTTCATATTCGCCGATCTCCGGCACGACTTCGGATGAAAGACAGACCGTGAGATTGGGCGCTTCTTCCGCCAAAATCTCGCGCATGCGCGCTTCATGAGCAGGGTTGCGGAAGGCGTGCAGAAAACACACCGCAACCGCCTTGGCGCCGGCATCGCGCAAAGCGCGCACGGCTTCGCGCGCGCCCGCTTCGTCAAGCGCTTCACGCACTGAACCATCCGGGAGCAAGCGTTCCGCCACACCAAGGCGGCGATGGCGCGGCACGAGCGGTTCGGGCACACGCATGAACAGATCATAGGTATCGTGGCGGAGTTCGGTGCCGATTTCCAAGATATCGCGGAAACCCTTGGTGGTGATGAGACCCGTCGGCACGCCGCGCCGTTCGATCAGCGCATTGGCCACCAACGTGGTGCCGTGGATCACGTGGCGCACCTCATGCGCCTGCGCGCCGCTGCGCTTCAGCAAATCGCGTACACCTTCCAGCACCGCTTCTTCCGGCGCATGCGGCGTCGTCAGGATTTTGCCATTGAAGATGCGCCCATCACGGGAATCGAGCATCACCAAATCCGTGAAGGTGCCGCCAATATCAACACCAATGCGCCAAGGGGCCGACCTCATGGCGTGACATAGCCTTCCTTGATATCGCGCGCTATGGCGGCGGGGTCACGTTCCGCCACCGGCCCCATGCCGCCGCCGCCTGGCGTTTCATAGGTAATGACATCGCCGGGTTGCAGTACGATGCGCGCCTTGGCAGCGACAGGCTTGCCATTCACCAAATCCCGCCCGCCACGCCCGGCCGCGCCACCCAAAACACCGCGCGGCGGGTGCTGCACGCGTTCATGGCGATAAGTGGCCGTGACCGGTTTTTCGCCGACCACTTCAAAGGATAAGCGCTGAGACAGCCCGCCGCGCGTGCGCCCCGCACCGCCGGAATTGGGGATGAGTTCCTTTTCCGTCATCAGCATGGGGACGGCGTTTTCGAATTGCTCCACTGCCTGTGTTGCCACGTTCGATGGAAAGGAAAGGCAGGCTGGACCATCATGCTGCGGCGCGGCGCCATGGCCGCCATTCATGAAAAACATCCGCACATAGCGGCGGCCTTCGGCATTCTCCCCGGTGAAATACACATTCCAAAGCGGGCTGCCGCTTTCGGCGATCACGCGATCAGGAATGAGTTTCGCAAGCGCCGCTAACACCAGCATGGGCAAATAATGGCCCGTCAGGTGCCGCCCCCAAACCGGCGCGGGGCGGCGTGGATTCACAATGGAACCTTCCGGCGCGATGAAGGTAATGGGGCGGAAGGACCCATCATTATTGGGCGTCGCGGGATCAAAAGCGCATTTCACCGCGTAATTGGAATAGGCGCGGGTGAAATTCAGCGGCGCATTCACCGGGCGCGCAATCTGCCCATCCGTGCCAGTGAAATCCAGGATCAGATCGCTGCCCTTGATGGTGAGTTTCAGGCGAATGGTGACAGGGTGTTCAAAACCATCGGCGGTGACTTCATCTTCCACCACGCCATCCGGCGCGGCGGCAATCGCGTCACGCATCGCGCGTTCGGATCGGGTGAAGATCTCAGCGGCCAGCGCATCCAGATCATCAATGCCTTCTTCGGCCATGATGCGCGCCAGGCGCTTTTCCGCCTGTTCATAGGCCGCGAATTGCGCTCGGATATCGCCAAGCGTTTCATCCGGCTGGCGCAGATTGGCTTCCATGAAGGCGATCACATCCTCATTCTCCACGCCGCCCTTCAGGATGCGCGTGATGGGAATGGTGAGGCCTTCTTCCCAGGAATCGCGCGCCTCAACGGAAGGCGCGCCGCCGATATCGGTGGAATGAAAGGTGCTGCCCAGCCAGGAAATCACGCGGCCCTTGGCGAAGATGGGTTTTATCATCGTAATATCATTCAAATGGCCGGTGCCGTAATAACCATCATTGGAAATCAGCACATCGCCAGGCGCAAGCCGCTCCACCGGGTAGCGTTGCAGCATGATCGCCAGCGTGCGCGGCATGGTGCCGACGAAGGATGGCACGGAACGAGATGATTGCGCGAATTGCCGCCCGGCGCTGTCCATCAGGCCAATCGCCATATCCCAATTGTCACGCACGACGGATGAGAACGAGGTACGGACAAAACTCTGCGCTGTTTCGTCCATCAGCCCGGCAATGCGCTGCCAGGCGGTGCCAAGCCTGAGGGCGGAAAAACTGGACAAGGCTATTCTCCTTCAGCCGCGCATGGCTTGAAGCTGCGCGGCATAGCCGGCTGGGTTCACCGCCACATCAATCAGACTTGGGCCGTTATGGGCGAAAGCGGCATCGAGGGCAGCGATATAGTCAGCCTCGGTCGCTGCGGCGAAACCCTTGGCGCCAAAGCCTTCCGCAATGGCAGCGAAATCGGGTCGCGCCCAGCGCACGCCGTCAGGCGGCAATTGCCGTTGCTGCTGTTTGATATCAATCAGCGACAGCGCGCCATCATTGAAGACAATGGTGATGCAGGGCGCGCCGGCCTCTGCCGCCGTGGCGATTTCGGCGATGCACATCATCAGCCCACCATCGCCGGTAAAGGCAATGGCGCCATGCTGCGGGTCATCAAGCGCGGCGGCCAAAGCGGCAGGCAGCGCGAAGCCCATGGAGGCCAAGCCGTTCGAAATCAGCAAATCGCGCGGTGCCGTGCATTCCCAGAAGGCGGTTGCTGAGAACATATGCGCGCCGGCATCCACGCTGATGCGCGGGTGGCGCCCGGCGCGGCGTGCGGCTTCCTGCGCCAGTGTAACGATCCGCGGCGGTGCCACACCGCCTGTGCCTTGCCAGGCAAGCGCCGCGCGCATGGTATCGCGGTGCGCCGCAATCGTGCTGCCATCCCAGGCGCTGCGCTGCGCGTTTTCCATCAGCGCTGTGAAGGCAGGCCCCAACGCACCACGCAATGATGCATTGGGGGTGACATAATGCACCGGATGCGCGCGCAACCCGATATCCAAAACGGGCGTAGTATAGCGCCAGGGTTGCAGGATCAGCTCCACCGGATCAAGGCCCGCGAGGATGATCAAATCCGCTTCCTGCACGCAGGGTGCTTCCAAGGAACCGCCGGTGAAAATACCGACGAAATGTGGATCAGTATCTGCAATGACGCCCTTGGCCTTGTAAGTGACCAGCGCAGGGCAACCGAGCGCCGCGACCAAAGCCCGTAAGGGCTCCGCCGCGTCCAGCGCTTCCAACCCAGCCAGAATCACCGGCTTCCGCGCGGCTTTCAGCATGGCGCGCGCTTTTGCCAAGGCGGCTTCATCCAGCGTTGTGGCGCTGCGCCCAGGCAAGGCCAGCAAGTCCCCCGCCGGGCGGCGCGCGGCTTCGCTGGCCAAATCCAGATGCACCGGGCCGATGGGCGCTGTGCCAGCAAGATCAAGCAGCACTTCAATCTCAGCTGCCGGATTTTCGCCACGCGCTTGCGTATAGCCCTTCACTAATTCCGCAGTCGCCGCACGCTGATCAAATACCTGATGCGTGATGTAGCTGAGTTGTTTTTCGGTGAAGCCATCGGTCAGCAGCAGCACCGGCGCGCGTTCCAGCGCTGCACAGGCAATGCCGTTCAGCGCGTTCATCAAGCCTGGCCCCTTGGTGGTCAGCACCACGCCAGGCGCGCCGGTTACTTCCGCATCCGCCACCGCCATCATGGCGGCATTGCCTTCATGCCGCGCCAGGATAAAGCGCATGCCAAAACGCTCAGCCGCCGCGATAATATCCAGCGAAGAACCACCGCCCGGCACGCCATAAATGCGCTTCGTGCCGCGCCGCGCCAGCGCCGCCAGCAGATACTCCGCCGTATTCATGTGCGGGCGCGGTCCGGCCAGAAGCGCACGCCTTGCCGCGCCAAGCCGCCACCCAAGCCAATGGCAGTACCGTCCGCGCGCCAGCAGGCGGCACCTTCCATACTGCCATCGGCGTTAAAGCCAATCGCATTCATGCCGCCGCCAACATGCGGCATGGGCGCCACCTGATGGCCGCGCTTGGCGAGTGCTTCCAAAACCGTTTTATCAAAGGCTGGCTCCACCTCCACCGCCGCACCTTGCGTCCAAAGCCGCGGCGCTTCCACCGCTTCCTGCAAGGTCATGCCGTGATCCACCAGATTGAGGAAACCCTGCATGACAGAACCGAAAATCCGCAAACCGCCCGGCATCCCCAGCGCATAGGCCGGTTTGCCATCACGCAAGGCAATCAGCGGCGCCTGCGAAGTTGTGATGCGCTTGCCGGGCGCGACAGACAGCGCCTTGCCCGGGCGCGGATCAAACAGCGCCATGTAGTTATTCGGGATCAAGCCCGTGCCCGGCACCAGGAAACGCGCACCGAACAGCGAATTGATCGTCTGGGTGGAACAAACAATATTGCCCTTGTCATCCGCCACCGTGACATGAGTGGTATTGGCGCTCTCGCCCGGGCCAACACCCGGCCCCCAGGCTTGTGCGCGCGCCATGTCCAAAGCGGCGCGGCGTTCATCGCCATAGGCGCGCGAAATCAACCGCGCCACCGGCACATCCACAAAGGCAGGATCGGCGGTGGCGGCGGCGCGATCGGCGAAGGCAATCTTCAAGGCTTCCGCCAGCAGATGCAGCGTATCCGCGCTCCCAAAACCCATGCCGCGCAGATCGAAGCCTTCCAATATGTTCAGCATTTGCAGCACATGCACGCCGGAAGAAGCGGGGGGCGGCGGCAATAACACCTCATAGCCGCGATAAGGGCCGCGTAGGGGTGCCCGTTCTATCGTTGCGAAATCGGCGATATCAGCCGCCGAGACAATGCCGCCGGCTTTGGCGATGCCATCCGCCACAGCCTTGCCCAGCGCGCCATTCAATACGCCTGGCCCTTCACGCGCGATCAGTGCCAGGGTTTCGGCATATTCCGCCTGGATCAGCCTAGCGCCGGGTTTGATCGGCGCACCGCCTGGCAGCAGCAACGCCGCAATCGCAGGATCGCGCGCCAAATCATGCGCCGCTTCGCCGATGCATTCCGCCAGATAGGGTGTCACATTGAAGCCGCGCGAAGCGTGCCGAATCGCCGGCGCCATCACATCCGCCAGCGGCAGGCTGCCGAAGCGCGCCAGGGTTTCGCACCAGGCGCGCAAATTGCCCGGCACCGCCACCGAAAGTGGGCCAACCACATTGGCGCGGCCTGTCGCTTCGAAATTCATCGCATTGCTGGGCTCGGCAGGCGAGAACATATCAGCGTGCGCGGCGGCGGGGGCGGTGGAGAGACCATCAATCACCGTATGGCGTCCGTCGGGCAGGCGCAGATGCGCCATGCCACCGCCCAGAATGCCCACCATCATGGGCTCCACCACGGTCAGCGCGAATAGCGCGGCGATGGCGCCATCCACCGCATTGCCGCCGGCGGCGATCATTTCCGCCCCGGCAGCAGAGGCCAGCGGATGGTTCGTCACCACCATGCCGCGCGTGCCAAGGGCCGGGCGCTTTTCACACTCAAAGCTGGTGCTGGTGCGTGAACGCCAATTATTCTGCATGGATATCTCCTTCACTGCCGAACACGCATCATGAACAACGCCGCGACGGCCGCCACACCAAGCAACGCAGTCAGCCATAATGAATCAGCGCCGTAATCATCCAGCAGCAGCCCGAAAAGCAAAGGTGCAAAAGCCTGCGAAGCGCGCGCCGGCGCGGTGATGAAACCCTGGCGCTGCCCATAACCAACCGGCCCGAAGAGTGCGAGCGGAAGGGTGCCGCGCGTGATGGTGAGCAAGCCATTCCCCGCGCCATGGATAATGACAAAAAGCGCTGCGAAGGGCGCGCCAAGCACCATCAGCACAGCAACCGCTACCGGATGCGCCCCGGCAGCAACGCGCGCCGAGAAAAGCGGATTCATCTTGCGCATAAGGGTGAATTCCACCACGCGCGCCGCGACCTGCGCTGGGCCCATCAAAGCGCCGGCAGCAATCGCCGCGGTAAGCGATGTTCCAGCGGATTGCAGCAAGCCCGGCAAATGCGCGCCGAGTGCGGTGGAACTGAAGCTCGCACTCGCCAACACAAAGGCGAGCAAAATCATGTCGCGCTTGCGTTCGCGCGATTCCTCCGCCGAAAGCGGCGGCGCGGCTTCCTTGGGTGTTGGCGGTGGCGCTTGCGGGATCAGAAAACGATTGAGCGGTAGGCAGATGAACAGATGCAAAGCCGCCCAGCCCAAGCAGGCGCCGCGCCAGCCCCATTCCGCTTCCATCAGCGCTGAAAGCGGCCAACCGACGGTACTGGCAAAGCCGGCAAAGAGCGTAATGCCAATAATACTGCTGCGCGCATCCTTGCCGTAAAGCCCGGCCAGGGCAGCAAAAGCCGCATCATAAAGCCCCATCGCCATGGCAATGCCGATGATGAACCAACTCAAGATCAGCAAGGGCAAGCCATTGGCAAAGGCCATGATCAGCAGGCCCAGGGCGAAAATAACATTTGAAAGCGCCAGCACATCGCGCCCGCCGCGCTGATCAATCGCGCGGCCCGCCGCCGGCCCCAGCAGCGCGGTCAGCAGCAGCGAACCCGAAAACACACCAAAGACCAGGGCGCGCGACAGGCCAAGATCCTCGGCGATTGGTGCGGCCAGAATCGCCGGCAGATAATAGGAAGACCCCCAGGCCAGGGTTTGGGTGGTGCCAAGCACCGTCACCACCCTGGCCTTGGAAGCAGCGCTACTCACAAAAGGAAACCCGACTGCGGCTTCAATCCGTAATCGCGCGGCCACGCGAAGCGGCATAGCGTTCCGCGAAACGGCCCTTTACTTCAGGGTTGATGATGCGCGGCGGCATCTTGCCCGCGGCGCAGGCGGAAAAGGCCTCTGCCGCGATGCGCGTGATCATGGAACGGCTTTCATGCGTCACACCCGCCGTATGCTGCGTGCAGATCACTGCCGGGTGCCACAGCAGAGGATGATCCTTGGGTGGCGGTTCCTGTTCCCAGACATCCAAACCAGCCGAGGCCAATTGTCCGGAGTCAAGCGCCGCCAGCACGGCGTTTTCATCATGGATGGAACCGCGCGCGGTCGTCACCAGAATGGCGCCCTTCTTCATGCCGGCCAGCGCCTTGGCATCAATAATGGCACGGCTTTCGGGTGTCAGCGGGCAATGCACGCTCACGATATCGGACTGCGCCAGCAATTCGGCCAATTCCACCTTCTCCGCACCGCGCTTGGCCACGGTTTCGGCATCCACATAAGGATCATAGGCCAGAACGCGGCAATTGAAGGCGGCCTTCACAATCGCGGTGGTGCGCGACCCCACATTGCCAATGCCAATCACGCCAACTGTCTTGTTGAGCAGATTATTGCCCATGAACACTTCGCGCTTCTTCGCTTCCCCCGCGCGCATGGCGGCATGGGTCTGCGGCATTTTCTTGATAAGCGCCAGCATCATGCCAACGGCATGTTCCGCCACGGCTTCAGCGTTCCCGCCCGCCTGGTTCACCAGCAAAACGCCCACCTTGGTGCAGGATTGCGGGTTGACCGTGTCATACCCCGCACCCTGGGACGCCACCATCAGCAGATTGGGCAGGCGCTGCAGCAGCGCATCATGCACGTGAAGCGCCTTGGGCAATTCATCGCGCGACGCACGCACATAATAGCCATCGCAGGTGGCGAGTTCGGCAATCGCTGCGTCTTCCCCGTTTTCCAAGGAAAGCCGCACCACTTCCAGGCCGGGATCGGCGGTGGCGGTTTCCAGAAAGCTTGGATGCGGCACGCGTTCCAGATAGGCGACGCGGAATGGCTTATTGACTGCGGACAAGTTCTCTTCCCCCTTGCTCAATGCCGGGGATGCTAGACCCGGTTTTGCGGGGGCGCCAGAGCCAGAAGTCAGCGCTTCACCGTCAGCATATAGGCCACAATGTCATCCAGTTCCTCGCGGCTCAGCCGGTAATCCGGCATATTCGCATGCGGGGTGCGCAAATAGGCGCGCAGCGACATGGAAGTTGTGGAAGGCAGCGCGGCAATGGCGGCAAAGCTTGGCGCGATATCCGTGGCCGGTCCCGGACCGCCAGGCGCGATGCTATGGCAATTGGCGCACCAGGTCGCGGCCAGGCGCTGGCCGGCCACGGGGTCGCCCGGTTCCATCTGCGCCAGCGCCATACCCGGCAAAGCCGCCAAGACACATGCGATCAGCCAAGGGCGCATTTTGATCCTCCTGCTTCGGGGCTTAGGCGAGGTAATTGCCCCCATTGATGTGATAGACCTGACCCGTGATCCAGGCGGCTTGATCAGACGCAAGATAGGCCATCAATCCCGCGATTTCTTCGGGCCGGCCCATGCGCCCCAGCGGGATTTGCTGCGCCATCACGGCAAGCTCCGCTTCCGTATTGCCGTAGCGCGGCTGGGCGGTATCCGTCAGGCCGGGCGCGATGGCGTTCACGCGAATGCCATGCGGGGCGAGTGACAGCGCCATGGACCGCGTCATACCGATAATCCCGGCCTTGGTCGCGGTATAATGCACCCCAAGCGGCGCCCCCCGGACGGAGGACGACGACAGATTGATGATCACGCCCTTGATCCCCGAAGACACCATGGCGCGGGCGGCGGCCTGGGCGCAAAAGGCGCTGCCCTTCAGGTTCACGGCAATCACGCGGTCCCATTCGGCTTCTGTCATGTCCAGGAAGCCGACGCGCGGAAAAATCCCGGCATTATTCACCAGCACATCAATCCGCCCGAGCGCGGCAAGCGTCTTTTCCACCAGGGCAGCGGTAGAGGCAGCGGTGCCGACATCCCCCTGGATCAGCGCCGCGCGCCGCCCGGTTGCGCGAACATCGGCAGCCACGGCTTCCGCCTGGGCCTGATCATCCAACCAATTGATCGCGACATCATGGCCCGCAGCCGCCAAGGCCCGCGCCGCCGCTGCGCCAATGCCCTGTTGCGCGCCCGTGACCAGCGCCACCCTTGTTTCAGCCGCCATGATCGGTTCCTCCTGATAAGGGGCAGGCTAGGCGCAAACAGCCGGCTTGTCTTGAGGGCTTGCCCCAAGGCCCGCCCGGTGGCACCCCTTGGCTGGAGAGGGAGGCAGCGCAGTGGATATTGCTGGAATGTTCTCGTTGCAGGGGCGCGTCGCGCTGGTGACTGGTGCGTCCGGCGTTTTGGGCGCGCATTTCGCCCGCGTGCTGCATGGCGCCGGGGCTTCGGTGGCTTTGGCAGCGCGGCGCGAAGCTGCGACCGCGACACTAGCCGCCGAATTGGGCGCCCGCGCGGTATCCGTGCCGCTGGATGTGACCGCGCCGGAGACGATTGCCGCCGCCTTCGCCGCCGCCGAAGCCGCCTTCGGCGCGCCCTGCGATATTCTGGTGAATAATGCCGGCATCGCCGTGACCAAACCCGCGCTGCAACAAAGCATCGCGGATTGGGATGCGGTGCATGATGTGAATTTACGCGGCTGCTTTCTGGTGGCACAGGAAGCGGCCAAGCGCCTAGTGGCGGCGAAAGCGCCTGGCGTGGTGGTGAATATCGCCTCCGTCCTGGGGGAGCGCATTATCCCGGGTGTGGTTGGCTATACCTCCGCCAAGGCAGGGCTTTTGCACATGACACGGCATTTGGCGGTGGAATGGGCGCGGCACGGCATTCGCGTAAATGCCATCGCGCCTGGCTATATCGCCACCGATATCAACCGTGATTACTTCGCCTCCGAGTCCGGGCAGGCGATGATCAAACGCATCCCGCAGCGCCGCCTTGGCGCTGCCGAGGACCTAACCGGGCCGCTTCTGCTGCTCGCTTCCGCCGCCGGGGCGCATATGACCGGCGCGGTGGTGACAGTGGATGGCGGCCATTCGATCAACCCGCTTTAGGTTTTGCTGTCATGGAATTCACCCTGCCCCCTGAAATTGACGATATGCGCCGGCGCATCCGCCGCTTTGTGGATGAAAAGCTGATCCCGCTGGAAGCCGACCGTGCGAATTTCGATGAGCATGAAAACATCGCGCCGCATGTGCTGGCGGAAATGCGCAAGGCGGCCAGGGCAGAAGGGCTCTGGGCTTTGCAAATGCCAAAGCGCCTCGGCGGGCAGGAATTGCCGCGCATTGGCATGGCCGCCTGTTATGAGGAAATGAACCGTTCCATCTTCGGGCCCGTGGTGTTCAATAGCGCCGCGCCTGATGACGGCAACATGATGATCCTGGATCGCGTTTTGCCGGAAGCGATGAAGCCGCGCTGGTTGCAGCCGATTGTGGATGGCGATGTGCAATCCGCCTTTGCCATGACGGAACCGGATGGCTGCGGTTCTGACCCGAACCTGACCTATACCAAGGCGGAACGAGTCGGCAATGATCGCTGGCGCATCACGGGGCGTAAATGGTTCATCACCGGCGCCGGCAATGCGAAGATATTCATCATCATCGCCCGCACATCGGATGATCCGCGCAAGGGGCTTTCCGCCTTTCTGTTCAGCGCCGATCAGCCGGG